>CAYROP010000001.1:0-1561 GCA_964426075.1 uncultured Gammaproteobacteria bacterium
ATACACCCTTTTGATTTGGCTACCCTGACTAATGCCTCTGTTAGATCAAGCCTATCAACTGAGGCGTTAATTTCCAGTACTTTGTTATTTGAACTACAAAAATCAAATATCTGCTCCCAATCAGCGTCATAACCTTCTCTTTTGTCAATAAGTCTGCCTGTGGGATGAGACATACCAAACACTTTTGGGTCAGATAGCCCTTTAATTATTCTTTGTGTAATTTGCTCTTTTGGCTGTGAAAACACTGAATGAACACCGGCTATAAATGCATCGTAATATTTGTAATACTCTAATGGAAATTTAATATCACCACTGGGTGAAATATCTACTTCGAGTAAATTAATTACTCTTGTATACTTTTTTTGTTCATTAATTTTATTTATTGTTGTCCTGTGAGCTTTTATTTCATGAATTGTTTGTTTATTTGTCCAATTTTTCTCTGCTGGCGGGTGATCAGAGATGCCAAGATACTCATATTTTTTGGCCTTTGCAGCCTCAACTAACTGAATAATTGATGACGATCCAAAGTCGTGCATAGAAGTCGTGAAAAAATTAGAGTGGATGTGAAAATCGCCTTTTATATCATTAAGAGTCACAAGCTTGGGAATTTTGTTATTTTTGGCTAGCTCAATTTCGCCGGTGTCTTCTCGTAACTCTGGTGGGACAAAACTTAAGCCTAAATACCTATAAAACTCTTCTTCTGAGGCGAATTTTTTGAGTTTGCCGCTACTCAACTTAATTCCCTTTTCCGAAAGTGATAAACCTTTTTTGACAGCTAAAGTTCGCAAAGCAATATTGTGTTCTCGTGAGCCTGTAAAATGCTGAAGTAGGCTACCGTAGCTGTCTGAATCAGCAACTAAGAGATCTAATTGAAGTCCTGTGCCTTTTAAGGTAATAGTAGCTGAAGCAGGTCCTTTTTCGACAATGTTGTCTATTTGAGGATAAGCGAGAAATCTATCAACTGCCGCCTGGGTATTGCTGCTTGTGGCGGCAAAATCTAAGTCACCGACACTATTAAGCCTTCTGCGGAAGCTACCGAGAGCTTCGAACTTGAGAATTTTGGAGTCTGCTAACATCCATTTGGTTACTTCACGAACAACAGGATCAACAACCCAGATAGGAGTACGGTGTGATTTGGCAACCACACGACTTAGGTTATTAGCTATTTGTTCTTGGCTTTTCTGGCCAAATCTTGGCAATGTAGCAACTTGGTTATTATTTATGGCTTTTTTGAGATCATCGATCGAATGAATGTTGAGTTTTGTAGCTAGTTCGTAGGCTTTTTTAGGTCCAATACTAGGCACGGTAAGGAGTTCAAAAAAACCTTTTGGAGCTAGCTTGTACATTTTTTCGAAGTGTTCAATTTTGCCAGTTTCGAAATATTCGGTCATATAACCTAAAAGTGCCCTTCCTAAGCCCGGCACAGTATCAAGTGAGTCGTTTTTCCATAATTGCCTAAGATCAGAGGTTGACTGCTCAACCGAGTCAGCAGCGCGCTTGTAGGCGGCTATTTCAAAAAAACTCTTGCCCATTATCTCGTAGACAGCTGCAATATTGCGTA
>CAYROP010000001.1:1661-27588 GCA_964426075.1 uncultured Gammaproteobacteria bacterium
CCGAAGTGTTGGTGGAGCAAGTCGGCAAACATCATTGAGAGTTTGACCGATTCTGCCTCCCTGCGTTGTTTGAATTCGGCTGTTGAAATAGCTGTCATTCCTGACTACCTCCTGATAAAGTAAAGAGCTGTGAATGGTTATATCAAAAAATATTATAGGGTGTCTAGGAATGGGATTGACAATATGAAGTAAGTTGTTATACTTTTTAGGTTAATACGAGTGCTTGGATTTGAGCCTGTAAAACAGGCGACCGATGTGATCTGGCAAGCGAATTGACTCCGGAAGGACCCGTGGTGTAGCCGGCCTAACACGCTTCCCTGTCACGGAAGAGATCGACGGTTCGAATCCGTTCGGGTCCGCACAAAATATTTTTATAATTTCCCTGCCCAAAACTTAAAAGAATAATTTTGCTTGCAAATTATTGCTAAGCTGAGAAAGGAATCAATAGGAGTTTATGGCAAGGCCAAAAAAATCCAATAAATCAACAAAATCCTCAAGTGTTTCTAATGAGGCAAAAAGTTCGAATAAGAATAGTAAGTTCGTTTGGAAAGAAAATTACGCAGGTTTTATTTTAGGCGCAATTATTTTGGTTGCGATTGGAATACTAGTTGCTAATTATTTTGTAAAAAGCACTAATACTGTTTCGGATATCAAAACCGATATTAGTAATGTCGAACAGACAAAAACTGTAACCGTAGAAAAAGGTGAGTCGTTGTCTTCAATTGCTAAAAGAGAGCTAGGTGACGCGGATTTGTGGCCAAAACTTGTTGAAGAGAACAAGCTAGAAAGTACAACAGTGGAAGTTGGGCAAAAACTAATTATTCCTGTGGTTGCTACACCAAGTACTGCTATGACTGAGGAAACAAAAACTACCCCAGCACCTGTTGCGACTCAAGCTCCTGAGGTTAATGTTACGACAATGGCAGAAAAAGTTCAGCCAAAATCTGGAGAATATCAGGTAGTCGAAGGTGATACCCTTTGGGAAATTGCTCAGGCTCAATATGGTGATCCAAACATGTGGAAAGAAATTGCTTCAGTTAACGGAGTTAAATACAACTCGCTTGGCAATCCGCTCATCTACTCCGGATCTGTAATTAAGCTTCCTTAAGAAAATTAAGCTTAAGTTCGTTTGTTGGTTTGATAGAATACGTAAAAAGCTAACTATAAAAAGTTAGCTTTTTTGTTAGATAAATGCGGGTATGGTACAGCGGTAGCATGCGGCCTTCCCAAGGCTGAGACAGGGGTTCGACTCCCCTTACCCGCTCCAGTATAATTGGTTTAATTTTGACAAATTTTTATAATGTCTATACAATGGACAATATATGAATATGTCAAAGATGTTAACTATCGAAGAGACAGCAAAAGAATTAAAAGTTTCTACAAAAACTTTGTACCGGTGGGATTTCAGAGGATACTTTGTTCCTACTATTAAAAAGCCGAACATTCGTCTTTATGATTCACAAGTTGTGGAATATTGGAGAATGATGCTTAACTTAGACAGAGATTTTAAAAGACATCTTAAATTACTAGATGAACTAAGAGCTCGACTAAATAAATACAATCTAGAGCAAAATTATGTTCCTGGAAAAAATCTCAAATTTTTGACTGATAAAGATGTGAAACATTTTTCCGATGCGTGCGAAGCTATGGAAAAATGGAACATTGAATATAAAAAAATGCTTAATCAAATAATAGAGTATCCTACATCTATGCTTAAGGCAATTACCGAAGAATAATAAACAATTTATAGCGCATAAATTTCGAATATTAAAGTTTTTTTCAATCAATTTTGTGAACATACTTTCATAATTGAAAACACTATGAAAAAAAGACCACTGCTTTTGGAACTAAGGTCGTTAAAAATTATTCCTGTTTCACAAAACGAATCAGTTAGTGATAAAAATCGCGCCTTAATTGGTCGAAGAGTATGCGGAATTGCTTGTGTAGCTATGGTGTTAAAATTTTTTGATAAATACCCCAAAGACAAAAATCTGCGTGATATTGAATGGTTAGTATTGGAAATTTCCAATCTACATAAGAATGGGGAACTTGCAATAAAACAAAAAGTAAATCTCGACAATCATTCGACCTGGATTACAGTCGATACAGCCGTGCCAAATACCACTCTGATTGCAAATCAGAAAATATTTCAGCCCGACAACGAGTACTTCCCTAGTTTTAGCCTCATTCGAGGAATGGACCATAGGGCATCAAGCGTGATTTTTGAAAAATACGGATTATTAGCTGGAATGTTTGAGAATATATCGATTGATGAGCTTAAACAAATGATTATTGAAGGTAAATTTGCGATTTTGTCAGTTAAGCCGAAACGAAAAATTGTCAAAAAAATTACCGGCGAGGAAGCGTTTGAAGGACATCTGGTATTAATTACCGATTATGACTTAGAAAATGACAAATTTTATGTAGTTGATCCGGATTTTGATCTCAAACTTGGCTTATTACCAAAATACGAAATTAGAGCTGGAGATTTAGCAAAAATTAGTAATTACAAAGGGACTTGGGTTGAAGGAGGTAAATAGCTATAATCTTACTCCAGTAAATCTTGCCGAGGTGGCTCAGTGGTAGAGCGGCTGTTTCGTAAACAGTAGGTCGTGAGTCCGATTCTCACCCTCGGCTCTCAATAGTAAAACAAACAGTAGGTCGTGAGTCCTATCCTGAAAGGAAAAGGGCGAAGATGCCAATTTAAAGCACCTATTCTCATCCTCGGCTTCAAATAGTAATGATTGTGCGTGAGGCTATTCCGAAGAAAAAAACGAATGAATTCACACTATTAAGGTATAATTTCTCTAATGAAAAAATATAGAAGTAGAAGAGTAAGTAATACCCAAGAAAAAGCAATATATAGGAAATTTTTTCTGACGATTATTGCATCGGTAATTGTTTTAGTGTTGCTTGTAATGTTTGGAGTACCAATACTTGCAAAACTAGCCAGTTTGATTAATGGAAACGACACCTCTTCTGGCAACACGTCAGGCAAATTTGACAACATTGCCCCTAGTTCACCCTCATTTGATTATGTAAACAATGCTACAAGCTCTGCGAGTTTAAACCTTACAGGTGTTGCAGAAGCTGGCAGTACGATAGTTTTGACACTAAACGGCAAAGAAACTGAAAAACTGACGGATTCGAGTGGGAATTTTGAATTTTTGAACTTTAAGATCTTGGAAGGTAAAAATAACATTATTGGTTATGCCCGCGATGAATCGGGAAACAAGTCTAGTGAAAAGTCTATATCGGTCTTACTTGACACTAAACCGCCAAAATTGGAAATAATCTCACCAGACTCAACTGAAAAACAAATTACGGGTGGTGAGGCAAAAATTGAAATTAAGGGTAAAACCGATGAAATAACTAGTGTAAAACTCAACTTACTTAGAACCTCAGTTGATGATAATGGTGAATTTACCTACAAATACCCACTAAAAGAAGGCGATAATGAAATTAAAATATCAGTTGAAGATCAAGCTGGAAACAAAACGGAAAAAATATTTAAGGTCAATTATCGCAAGTAAGGAAAGCTAAAATATCCAATGTCCGGCAGCAAATAAACTCAAAAATACCGATTGGAGAAAAATTACGATCGAAAGATAAACATATTTTATTCCGGGTTTACGAATTAAGTAAGTAATTAGTACAAAAAAGGGATAAGCTGAGAGCAAATATCTTGGATAACTATCTAAACTTCCAGTAAAAAAGGGGAAAGTCAGTGATATTAGTAAATAATACCTGTCAAAAGTTGTTAATTTGTGGCTAAGATACTTGAATAATACCAGTGCAAAAACTACAAAAACTAAATTATTGATAGCAACTAAGCCAAGATAATCGAATTGAAGTGCAAATTCTGGTATCTGGAATCTTTGCCAAAATGTTTGGGATTGAATAAAACCAAAATAGCTTCCTAAATATATTTTTTGTACGACTAAAAACGATAATATTGGCACTAATGAAAATATAGAAAGTGTCAATTTTTGGGTTAGACTTATCTTGAGCTTTAGTAGCCATATAATAATAAGTGCCAAAAATATAATCCCCTGCACTCTTGTTATTGAAGCAAGTGATGCAAAAACCATTGCTGGCAAATACTCATGTTTAGTGAAAAATAAATAAGCAGACAGACAAGTAAGGGCAAGAAATAAACTTTCTGGATATAAACACAAAAAAATAAAGGCGCTTGGAAATGTTAAAACAGCAAGAACTGTTGCTTTTTCTTGTTTAGGATATTGGACTCTACTGTATTTTTGTAAAAATTTCAAAAAGACGATGAGAAAAACAATATTAATTACAATTCCAAAAATAATTGGATTAATTACATTGACGAAAATTTTTATTATTCCAGGATAAAGTGGAAAAAATGCAAAAAAATGTTCGCGAGAGTATCCATTTTGAATAATTTGAAAATAGTTTCCCCCGTCCCACTGAGCAAGCATCGACGCAAGTCTTAAAAATGCTGATTGATTATTGTTTAGAAAATAAATTCCTCCATTGTCGCTAAAATTAAAGGTTAAATAAACAAAAACCAGAGCAAAAAACAAGCTAAACAACCAAATAAGTATAAGCTTATTTTCTTTCATTAATTATTGCTAAAATAACTAAATAAAATGGGATAATCAGTGGGTACAGAAGTAGATTATTAAAGTTCGATCCAACGATTAAGGCAAGTACCACTGAGGAAAAAATATAACTTTCTTTGGTTTTTCTGCGAAAACCGTTATATATTGAGTAAATAAATACTCCAATGAAACTAAATGATCCTAATATTCCTGTGGTTGAAAAGATTAATAGAATAGATGAATCTGCCCCAAATGATGAATTTTTTTGTTCTATATTGTTTATGTTACTTTTGTAATATGAGTAATTATTATATCCAATTCCTATAACTGGACTTTTTAGACCAATCATAATTGACTCTGCCCAGGAAATTAACCGCGCACTAGCAGTAACATCGGGATTAATAACACCCAGAAGGCGTGTTCGTATGGGTGCAAACGATAAAGAAAAAATTACCAAAGCAATTATTGCTACCGCCAGTGTTTTGCGATAAAAGCGAACACCTACTAAAAAGGCAAATACAGTTAAACTTACCAACCCTGAGCGTGAGAAAGTTAATAATATTGCCAAAATAATGACAACAATCAAACTAATCTGGGCAATTTTTCGATCTTTCGAATTAAGACTACGATCTAACTGTGACAATAATAAGGCTAAGGTGAGAGTTAAAAATGCTGATAAAAAGTTTGGATCTAACCATGTCGAAACTAAACGATTTCTGTGCGGATCCCACCCATATTGAGCTAAAAATCCAATGTCTGGAACAATGATTAGTTGTATTAGCCCTAAAACTGAAATAAAACCACCAATAATTACTAATAGATTAATTAACTTATCCTTAGAAACCTTTTGGATAAAAAGATAAATACTCGGATATAAACCAAAATAAACTAACAAGCGTATATAGTGAATTACACCAGTTAAAACCTCGAACCTAAGACTAAGATAGCTAATCGTTAGAGAAACTAAATTTATTAACGCAAAGATTAAAAATATCTTGGCCGGAAAACTACTAAATAGTTTGTTGGGAAAGACGAACAGGCTTGATACGACCGTAAGAATGACAAAAATATCTAATAGTCTAATACTGCCAAAACCTTCAATGGATAAACGTGGTATTTCACCAAGTGCAACCAATAAAAAGCACGAGACCAGTAGAATATGATTAATAAGATAGATTTTATTTTTGAAAGTAAGAACCTTTGCCATAATTTTTGATAAAAAAATCCTTCCAAGCAATAAATAACATTTTTAAAGAAAGCTTCTTTTGCGGTGAAGGTTTTGTTAATAGATTAAGGATTCTTTTTATAGACAATAGAAACATATAAACGATATTAAATTTAAGCTTGTTAAGCTTTTGTGCAAGGTAAAGGTTATTTCTGGTTTGAAAATATGTCTGAATCGGCCCGTCTTGGTGCCCAGATGACGAATGTATGTAGTGCATTATTTTGAGACTTGGATCAACAAACAAATCTAGACTTTTTGCGGCTCGAATTGACCAATCCACGTCTTCATAATAAAGAAAATAGTTCTCGTCAAATCCCCCAGATTTAATCCAATTTTTGGCAGAGATGATGATGCAACAACCAGTTAAAAATTCGCTTTTTACTCGCCTGTTAATGTTTTTTTGAAGTGTCTCTGGTCTTACGATTCGACGTCTAAAGATCGCGCCAGAAAACCAAATCGATTTTTGCTGATCAACAATTAGTGGACAAAGAGCGATATTTTTATCAAAATCTTTTTTGATTTTTGCCAGGTTCTTAATAAATCTTGGCTCAAGAACCGTGTCATTGTTGAGAAAAATCAGATTTTTGCTGGATTTGGCTGCAACTTTGGCCAAATAGTTACATGAGGCAGCAAAGCCTGTATTTATGCCTGTGCCAAAAACTTTAACTTTTTTTTCATATTTTGAAACCTTGGGTGAATTGTCGTAAACAAATATTTCAATTTTTAGTGAAGAAATTGTGGCCTGTTTAATAATTGATTGAATGCATCGATTAGTATCTTTAGGATTTTTGTATGTTACCAATAAAAATGCGAAATCGTTTTTCATTACTGTGATTATATAGTTTGTGTGTAACAAATATTATGACCATTATGTGCTTTAGCTATTTTTGCTAAAATCAGCTAATGACTCAGCACACACTTAACACGATTTTGGCTTTTTTGAGAGATATTATTGAAACCGTAATAATTGCTGCAGTTATTTTCTTTATATTGAACTTGTTTATTATTCAGCCACACAGAATTAAGGGTGCTTCGATGGAACCTAATTTTCACGACGGAGAGTTGATACTAACTCAAAAGATCTCTTATTTATTTGGTAAACCAGAATTTGGTGATGTGGTGGTTTTTAAAGCCCCGAAAGCGCCGAAATTTGATTTTATTAAGAGAATAGTCGGATTACCCAATCAAAAAATATTACTACAAGAAGGCAAAGTTTTTATTGACAACCAAGAAATAGATTTAACTAAGTTTACTAATAAACCAGCATTGACTCTAAAAGATGGTTTTATCATAGAGGGGCAGGAGTATGTTATTCCTGAGGGCGAGTATGTCGTACTTGGAGATAATCGTGATCACAGCTCTGATTCTCGTGATTGGGGAACAGTCAAGGAAGATGAAATCAGTGGTAAAGCTTGGGTTGTATACTGGCCAATTTTTAAATCTGAATTGTTTGCAGGCTTAAGACTGGTGAAATAAAAGATTAAGAAATCTTTAAAATCGCGTCTGAAATACGGTTAAGCACATCTGATGTAAGATCGGTTTTACCTTTAATAACAATCTGAATCCTAGCCTCGACTCTACTCTGAGTTAGTTTAACCTTGGCCTTGGAGCTACTTAAATTGACTAGTTTTTCGGTAAGATCAGCTTGAAGTGTCTCAATTTCGTCGGAGTGTCTAGCAGCTATCGAAGCTCTGGTCTTAGGCTCAATGCTGTTGTTTGCTTTTAGTTTGCGGGTTAGTTCTTCTGTTGCGCGAACAGAGAGATTTTTGGCAAGGACTTGACGATAGGCTTCGACAATCAAATGGGAATCCTCCAAAGAGGCTAAAGCTCTAGCATGACCTTCAGTGGTTGCTCCACTTGCTAAAGCGTCTTTTAGCGCATCTGGAAGGCTTAAAAGTCGTATTGTGTTACTGATATAGGAGGGAGATTTACCAACTCTTTTGGCGATTTCTTGATTACTTAAGTTAAACTCTTCCATCAAGCGCATATAAGCTTTTGATCTTTCAAGCGGATTAAGATCAATTCTTTGAACATTCTCGACAATTGCCATTTCCAACATCCCTTGAGGTGTGGTGATTTTGATACTTACCGGAACTTGAGATAGTCCTGCAATCTTTGAGGCGCGCCAGCGTCTTTCCCCAGCGATAATCTGATAACCAGCAGGTGTTTGTGCCACGATTATTGGTTCAAGCACCCCATGTTCACGAATTGAATCAACAAGTTCAACTAATGATTCGGGAGTAATGATTCCTCGAGGCTGAAGCGGATTGGGCTGAAGAAGGTTTATATCTAGCTCGGTCTGATTCGACTCTGCCATATTAATTTTTGTTTACGACTGCTTTTTCAACAACACTGACTAATTTGCGTCCACGACGAACTGAAAAATTCACAATACCTGAGGTTAGAGCATAAAGAGTGAAATCGTTACCAATACCAACGTTAAGCCCAGGATGAAACTTGGTACCTTTTTGTCTGACAAGAATATTACCGGAAATAACTTGTTGCCCACCATACCTCTTAACTCCAAGTCTTTTGGAGATACTGTCTTTATTTCCTCTGGTTGTTCCACCGCCTTTTTTGTGTGCCATATGTTGTTTGGAATTTTAGTTTCTTTTCACGCTTTTAGTCAAGTGTGAAAATTAAGAAATTTTAGTGACTTTTAATAAAGTTTTTGGCTGTCTGTGGCCGTTACGCCTGCGATATCTTGATTTTGCACGAAATTTTAAAACCTGAACTTTATCGTCCTTAAATTGTTTAACGACTTCAACTTCGACAACAGCATCTTTAACAAAAGGTGTGCCAAAAGTAAATTTTTGTCCATCAGAGATAGCCAAAACTTCGGTAAGTTTTAGATTTTTCTCTTTTGTATCAATTTTTTCAGATTTTATTGTGTCGCCGACCGAAACCAAAAATTGCTTACCGCCGGTAATAATTACTGCTTTTTGCATAATGATTGTAACGAGAGGGTATTTTAGAGTAGACACAATTGCGTGTCAAGGCTAAAAATATTGACTACACCTTTGTTAGTCTGTTTTGGATAATTATCCCGTTAATCACACCAATAATTAGGGAAAGACTTAGTACAGATGACCCTCCGTATGAAATAAACGGCAAAGTAATTCCTGTAACAGGCAGAATTCCTAAATTCATTCCGATTGCGATAAAAAACTGAAAAAGTATCAGACTCGCACCGGCAACCAAAACTAAAACTGAAAAAGTATCAGCAGCTTTTGATGCGTAATAAAAAAATGAAGAAATAAGTGTTAAGAACGATAATAGTATTACGAAGGAGCCAACAAAACCAACTTCTTCAGCAATCGAAGCAAACACAAAATCAGTGTGCTTCTCTGGCAAAAAGTTTAACTGACTTTGCGTACCACGACTGAGACCTTTGCCAAAAATTTCTCCGGAGCCTATTGAGATCTGCGATTGAATAACAGCGTAACCGGCTCCAAGCGGATCTTGAGTTGGGTTGAGAAAAGTGTTGACGCGCTCTTTTTGATATGGAGCCAAAAGCGTCCAAACAATTGGCAGAGAGATAATAAAAAAGATTAAGACAAACAAAATATATCTTGTTTGTAGACCCTTAATAAAAACCATGGAAAACCAAATTAAAAGAATCGGCATTGCAGAACCAAGGTCTGGCTCAATAAAAATTAAAATAAATGGAATTAGTGCAACTATAAAACTTGTAATAATTTGAAGTTTTCTGGAAAGATTATCTGTAGCTGACATGAAGGCGGCTAAAAAGAAAATGGTTGATGATTTGGCTAGTTCTGAAGGCTGAAACCTAAAGGATCCTAAATCAAACCACCTAACTGAGCCCCTGACACTTTCTCCAAATACTAAGACAGCTATTAAAAATATAATAACGAATATGAAAAAATATGGCGAGAATTTTTTTATTAAACTCGAATCGACGAATGTGAAAAATAAGATTATCGTCAAGCCGAGCACATAATATGTAGTTTGGTTTGGTAAAAGTTCTGGTTCTGTACTGGCTACTCCTAAGACGCCAATAAGTAGTATGGCCGCAAAAGGTAAGAGTGTGGTGAAAATATATCTAATCGAGAGCATTTGCTTTGGTTAAAGAAGCTCAATTTTTAATTCACTACCAATACTAATTGAATCTGCAGAAGTTGCAACCAGAATAGAGTCGGTTTGATCTTCGGGCCAACTGATAGCAATAATTTTTATTCTTTGATCTTTAGTTAAATGAAGATTTTTTCTTAATGTTTGAACTTCTCTAATTAAATCTCTAGCAAGCCCAAGAGAGATAAGTTCTTTGTCGGTTTTGTAATTGTCATTAATAGTAACCTTAATTTCATTATTTGGTGAGTAAGTAAGTTTGCGAATATTTAATTCTGAAGATAACATTTCTTCATATTCAGGATTTAGTTTGGTTTTGGCTTGATACTCTGCATCAACCGTCTGGCGAACTTTTACGCCTAAGCTTTTTCTGAGTGAATGTCCAAATTCCACTAAATTTCTGGTTTGTGTAATATTTTGACAAATATCATCTACCAGATCTGCCGCTTGATTTGTCTCTGGCCAGTCGGCAAGTAAAACAGATTCATTCTCTGATGAGAGTTGATAGATTTTTTCTGAGATAAATGGTGCAAATGGCGAAAAAATTATCGAAAGTTTAGTAAAAATTAGATTGAGGGTTGAAAGCACATCCGTTGATGTTTCTGGATCTTCTGCCCTTTTTCTCGATAACCGAATATACCAACCAGAAAGATCATTGACGACGAATTTTTCGATGAGTTTAATAGCAGAGGATGCATCATATTTTTCTAGATAATTTTTGCATTCGTTGGTTAGCGTGTCGAGCTGAGAAAGAATCCAAATGTCTAAAACATTATTAGATTTATGGTCTTTTTTAACTATATGTTCGTTGTTGTAATAAAAAAGGAAAGAGTTCCATAGAATCAAATAAAATCTTCTTTTGATATCGGATGCATTTTTATATCCAAATTTAAGATTCAACTCCGGATTACTTAAGGAGTACATAATTCTCATAATGTCCGAACCCATTTCCTCAGCAGCATCATCAAACCAGATAGCGTTGCCTGAACTTTTGTGCATTTCTTTACCAAACTCGTCTAAGACATTGCCGTGACCAAGTAGATTCTTAAAGGGCGACTTACCAGTTAAAACTGTCGACATAGCCAGTAGCGAATAAAACCAGTTCTTAAACTGACCAGGAAATCCTTCAACGACAAAGTCGGCCGGAAACCATTTTTCAAAGTATTCTTTGTCGGTGTTTAATTTCAAGGTCGCCATTGGAACAATACCTGCGTCAAGCCAAGGATTGCCAACATCGGGAATTCTTTTTATGGGATTTCCGCATTTCGTGCAGCTAATTTGTACTTTGTCGATATACGGACGATGTGGGGTATTACCTTCAAAATCACTCCAACCCGACACTGATTTTTGTTTTAATTCATCTTTTGAACCTAGAACTTCAAAACTATTACAAGATGAACATTCGTAGATTGGAAGAGCTAATCCCCAATATCGTTTTTTGGAAATTAGCCAATCATGCATATTTTTGAGCCAATCCAACTCACGATATAGCCCCCATTCAGGCATCCAATGAGCCATCTTTGTGCTTTCGACTATTTGTTCACGGAAAGTTTTGCCTGATTGGTCTGGGGTATCCATAGAGATATACCACTCATCAACCACTCTGAAAACCAGCTCTGTTTTACAACGCCAACAATTTGGATATCTGTGAGTGTAATCTAAGATTTTAAATAAAAACCCTCTGTCGGTTAATAGTTCAATTATTAAATCAGGGTTTTCTTTGGCATTTTTGCCACTTAGATAATCAAGATCAGAGTTGTAAACTGCGTCTTCGCCAATAAGGTTAATAACTGGTAGGTTGAGTTCTTTACTTAACGCAAAATCTTCCATTCCGGCTCCTGGAGCAATATGAACTAAACCTGTACCTTCTGTTTCAGTGACTAGATCTGGAGCAGCAATTATTTTGTGAGTAACTCCAGTTAATAATTTAAGGTCATCAAATGGGGCTGAGTACTCAAGGTCAATCAAATCTTTGCCTTTTAATTCCTTCACTACCTTATGGTTGGGAATTATTTTATTCGCTAATTTTTTGGAGATAATATAAACTTCGCCCTCAAACCCTGCTTCGACGTAATCAAGATCCGGATGAACAGCAACTGCAACGTTGCCAGGAATAGTCCAAGGGGTTGTGGTCCAAACAAGTAACTTTTTATTATCATTTTTAACCGGTAGCGAGAAAAATATCGATTTGTGAGTAACATTTTGATATTCCTCGGACAATATTTCGTGCTGGGAGATGGCTGTACCACATCTAGGACACCAAGGTACAGCATCGCGTCCTTTGTAGATCCAACCTTTTTCGTTACAGTCTTTTAAGAAATTCCAGATTGTGTAATTATTCTCCTCGGACATTGTGAAATATGAATTTTCCCAGTCCATTAAATAACCAAGTCTTTTACTCTGTTCAGTAATGGTGTGCGCGTATTTAATTACCCTCTCTTTGCATTTTTCTACGAAATTATCGATACCGTAAGCTTCGATATCTTTTTTGTTTTTGAAACCTAACTCTTTTTCTACTTCGACTTCTACCCACAATCCTTGACAATCAAATCCATTTTGATATCTCTGAGCATGGCCAAGAAGCGTGTGAAATCTCTGGAAAACATCTTTATATGTTCTCCCCCACCCATGATGGACACCCATTTTGTTGTTGGCCGTAATTGGTCCATCGATAAACGAAAATGTTTGACTGGATGAATCGTTTTTGTGCAGATATTTATCAATAATGCCTTCTTTGTACCAGAAATCTAAAATTTCTTTCTCTAACTCAATAAAGTTCTGGTTGGATGGCAGTTTAGATTTCTTCATTAATTAAATTAGTGTATTACTTTGATGTGTGGCTGATTATGCCAAAAATTGGGATGAAATTACAATTGGATTTTATTTAATTGCTGATTTTATAAAACCAACAAACATTGGATGTGGTGAAAGTGGTCTCGATAATAGTTCGGGATGGAATTGGCTAGCAATAAAAAAGGGGTGAGCTGGGATCTCAATAATTTCGACCAATCCAGACTCGGGATTAATTCCACTAACTTCAAGGCCAGCTTTTATTAGTTTGTTGACATAAGAATTATTAACTTCATATCTGTGCCTGTGTCTCTCAAAAATAATGCCTTTGTTATAAAGTTTTTTCGCTAAACTTGATGGAGATAATTTACATTTATATAAACCTAATCTCATTGAGTTGCCCATTTGGGATTTTGCTAATTTGATTTTTTGGTTTTCCATTATGTCAATTACTGGATTTTTGGTTTTGGGACTTATTTCTGTGGTATCAGCATCACTTATTCCTAAAACATTTCGACAAAATTCAACAACAGCTAAATGAAGGCCATAACAAAGACCAAGATATGGAATATTTTGGGTTCTAGCATACTTGATTGCTCTTATTATTCCGTCTACTCCCCTAACTCCAAATCCGCCTGGAACCACAATACCGCTAAAATTAGAAAGGATTTCATTCGTTTTTTTATCAGAATCTAGAGTTTGTGAATCAACCCAAGAGAGATTTACCGCAACAGAGTTAGCTGCTCCGGCGTGTTTAATGGCCTCAATAACAGAAATATACGAATCAGATAAATTAAAATCCCCAGTATTAAAATATTTACCAACCACAGCTATATTGATAGTTTTTTTAGGTTTTTTGGTTTTTTGCACATATTTCTCCCAAGCTATGATCTTGGCATTTTTCTTTTGGAGAGATAATTTTTTAAGTATTTGATTACAAAATTTCTGAGAGTTAAGAATAAGTGGAATATCATAAATCGACTCAACGTCTGGATTGGAAATGATATTTTCCGGCATCATATTACAAAAAAGCGAGAGTTTGTCTTTTCGTTTTTGGTCCATTGGGAATTCTGATCTGCAAATTAGAAAATCTGGTTGAAGCCCGAACGAATTAAGCATTCGTACGGATTGTTGAATTGGTTTTGATTTCATCTCCCCAATCGACTTAGGAGTAGGAAGATATCCAACATGAATATGTACCACGTCTTTTGGACGCAGAAGTTTGAGGATTCTGTTCGCTTCTAAAAAAAGCGTGTTTTGATACTCTCCTACTGTTCCCCCTATCTCTATAACCACAATATCTGCCTTGGACTTGTCAGCAAGGAGGTCGATTTGGCTAATAATTTGATTTGGCACATCTGGCACAACCTCAACACAACGACCTTCAAACTCTAACCTACGCTCTCTGGCAATGATTTCTGAATACACCTTACCGGTTGTTGTGAAATTTAGTTTGGACAAACTTTCATTTAGAAATCTTTCGTAATTGCCTAGATCTTGATCAGTTTCTGCACCATCATCTGTAACAAATACTTCACCGTGTTCGGTCGGGTTCATTGTACCGGCATCGACATTGATATATGGATCGCACTTGAATGGGGAAACTTTGTAACCGTGGCTTTTGAGAAGTAAACTGATTGAAGCGGTCGTTATACCTTTTCCGACTCCGGAAATAACACCACCCGAAACAAAAATGTATTTTCTAGGTTTTTTGACCACTAATTTATTTTTATTTTAATTTTCTTTATCTATGTTAGCCTAATTTCTCTGGCGAAGAAAGGCCGGAACATCCCATTCATCTTCCTCGACAAACTCTTCTTTATTTTCTGGTGAAGATTTTATGGTTTCGTTAGACTGTTCGAAGTCACGATTTTCGTTATGGTGACTTGATGAATGAATATTTGGACGAGAATACGGCTGTTCTTCAATATCTTCTGTTTTATCCTCTTCCTCATCTTCGTTATAGCTAACAGGTCTTGGGGCATATGAAGAGGAAGTGGCATAACCACCACCGAGTTTGATTTCGTCATCAAATCCAGTTGCAACAACTGTAATCTTTATTTGATCGACCATATTTTCGTCGATTGTATATCCATAAATTATCTGTGCATCTGGATCAGCAGGCTTGGTAATAACTTGTGCGGCTTCATCCACTTCAGTTAGTGAGAGGTCTGGTCCGCCAGTAATATTAAATAAAAGACCTTTTGCTCCTTGAATTGAAACATCGAGAAGTGGAGAGACAACTGCTTGGCGCGCGGCATTAATTGCTCGATTTTCACCAGAAGCAATACCCATACCCATTAACGCCGATCCTGAATCTTTCATAACGGCTTTAACATCAGCGAAGTCAACATTAATATTGCCCGACACAGTGATCAGATCGGAAATACCTTGAACACCATTAGTTAGAATAGTGTCTGATAATTTGAAGGCGTCAATTAGTGATACTTTCTTATCAACAACTTCGATAAGTCTTTGGTTGGGAATAACGATAAGCGTATCTACATTATCTCTAAGATTAGCAATACCTTCTTCGGCAATTAACATTCTTCGTGTGCCCTCAAAGGCAAATGGTTTGGTGACAACAGCAACTGTAAGAATGCCTAATTTTTTGGCAACTGAAGCTACCACTGGCCCCGCACCAGTACCTGTTCCCCCACCTCCACCGTAGGTGACAAAAACCATATCTGAACCTTCAAGTACTTCTTGAATTTTGTCGATCGATTCCTCAGCTGCCTGCCTGCCGATCTCTGGATCAGCACCTGCTCCAAGACCTTTAGTAAGCTGGTCGCCAAGCTGGACTTTAACAGGAGCAAGTGAAGACAATAACTGCTGAGCATCTGTATTAATAACTACAAAATCCACATCGTGGATAGTATTACCAGCAATCATGGAATTAATAGCGTTTCCGCCACCGCCACCTACACCTATGACTTTAATTTTTGCGAAATTTGTTACTTCCGGTTTTACAAGCATTTTATGTCAAAATGAACACTTTTTTTAATCATTTTGCAATTTAGCCTTGTTAATATTTCTTATGGCAGGGAAAAAATTTAGACTAAATTGTCTAGTCGAACTCTAACAAATTATATAACTTTATTCAAGTTATTTTTGATGATATTTTTAGGGGAGTAAAGACTTTACCCAATTTACAGCTTTTGTCACACTCTCTTTGATTTCGACTCTGCCGACAATTGGCATTCTAGAATCTTCGTAAGTATCAGTCTTGAGTGCGAAAAGTATTAACCCTAAAGACGCTGCAAACTCTGGGGTTGAAATCTCATCAATTAGTCCTTTAGCAGATTGGGGTTTGCCTAGCCTTACAGGCATACCTAGTTCTCTTTTTGCGTGATCGACTATACCAATGGTTTGTGCTCCCCCTCCAGTCAGAACCACACCTGCTGGTGTAAGTGAGCCAAAACCGGATTTTTTGATCTCATCTTTGATCATCTTAAGTATTTCATTGACTCTCGGTTTAATAAAACCGTCGGTCAACATTTTGAAAGAAGCTTTTTCAACTGGTTCATCTAAACGCAAACTAGACAAATCCAAATAATCGTCTTTTTTGTGGGTGGGTTTTTCTGATTGTGGTTTTAAGAACTTTAAGGCTGAAGGTTTAGATAAATGAAGTTTGATTTTTTCTGCTGACTCTAGACTAATTCTTTGACCAATAGCTATATCGTTGGTAATGTTTTTAGCGCCGACAGGTAAAACAGCGGAATAGGCAACTGCACCATCAACATATATCACCACATCTGTTGTACCACCACCGATATCAACGACGATCACCCCAAGTTCTTTTTCTGTATCTGATAAAACTGCTTCAGCGGCCGCCAAACCTGAAAAAACCATTGATTCCACTCCAACACCAACAGTTTGGACGCATTTGCCTAAATTTCTAATTGCAGTGGTTGCTCCAGTAATTAAATGAGTTTCGACTTCTAATCTGACACCAGTCATTCCGACTGGATCTTTTATGCCTGTTTGAGAGTCAATTGAGAAATGTCTAGGAATAACATGCAATACTTCACGTGAAGAAGGCAAAGAAACAGCTCTGGCTGCTTCTATGACTCGATTAATATCGGCATGGTCGACTTCGCTACTTGAACTACTAATTGCAACAACACCTTTTGAATTCTGACATTCAATATGTGTTCCACCGATTAATACAAAGGCGCTACCAGCCGAAAATCCCGCCATTCTTTCTGCAGCCTCAATGGATTTTGTTACAGCTCCGACGGACTCCTCAATATCTATTATCTGACCTTTTCTAATGCCTCTGGATGGTGTGGAAGAAACCCCAATAATGTGAGGAATTTGATCTTCGTCGATGGTTGAAATAATTGTACAGATCTTAGATGATCCGATGTCTATACCAACAATAACTCTGTCTTTTGCCATAAATTAAAGGTTAAATTTATTTTTTTATGTTTACAACTGGATCCTTAAATCTTAGATCAACTGAATCTAGCTTGATACCATCTATTGTACTTTTTTGAATTATTTCTTGCAAAGCTGGACAAAATTTTTCATTTATTGTATTTGGGCTGACAATTAATTTGGCATCGAGGGTAGTAAATCCATTATTCACATTAATAAAATAGATGTTTAAGTTTTGATTAATAATTGAAAAAGAAGTTGTTTGAATAAGATTTTCAGTTAGACAATCTAGGACAGTTTTAATTTTGTAATCGACAAAATTACCGTTTTTTTGGTCTTCTGGAATTATTAATTTTGGCAAGGACGACTCGGTCGACACTCTATTTTGAATAAGCATGCGACTATTAAGGTCGTTTTGCGTATCGATTAGTTGAGATGATTCTAGAATTGCAGAAACGGTTGCAGATCTAAGATCAACGCTTGATGTGGCTATTTTATTTAACTCTTCGAGTTTTGTGTTTATAAACAAGTTCGCGATTGGACGAGCCTGAGTAACGGTAATATTTATTACTCTACTTGGGGCGAGTTCTACAAATGCGCTTTCAATACAAGGGTTTTTTTCAATTTCTTCTTCTAATTTTTGGGTATCAAATAATACAATTGACTCGCCTGTTCGGTCATAATCGTCAAATGATTCAATTGAGGTGCAATTAAAATTACTTGGGAAATTAAATTTAGATGATTGAATTTTTAATAAATTAGTAAACATTATTCCCCAAACCAAACCTAACAACACACAAAAAAAAGTTAAATATTTTAATAGTTTTTTTTTGTTTAAATTTAGTGGCTTCCTAGGAGTTTTGAGCCTATGATGTCTTGATGAATACTTCACGATAAAAATGCAACACTTTTGACCTGCTTAGCAAGCTGATTGTCCAGATCAATTTTTATTTCCCCACTTAATTGATCAAAGGATTTTGGGTCAAAAGATTTCAGTAAAGATTTTAATGCGTTAGAAAAACTAGTAAAAGTAAGATCTTTGCTTCTTATAATTGTGGCAAGATTTTTATTTGATAATAGCCTGGCGTTTTGTAACTGTTCTGATCCGGCAGCAATATCAAGCGGTATGAGAATTGAAGGTATTTGGTGATAGACAATCTCAGTGATAGTATTTGCGCCCGAACGGCCAAAAATTATCGGTTTTTTTCTTAAAATAGCACCTACCTCGTTTGTACTAAAATGCTCAGTAATAAATATTTTTTGTCTTAAATTATTAATATTAGAATTTTTTAAACTAAGATCAGAATAGCTTTGTGCATTATTAAGACTACCGGTTTGAATAATAAATCTATAAGGCATTTTTATTAGTTCATCAAAATTATTAGCTACAAAGTCATTAATTAATTTAGAACCTTGCCCCCCACCTGTAACATATATCAAGGGCCCATCTAAATCTATAAATTTTTTAAAATCTGAGTCTAATAAAACATTTGGTTTAATAATTTCGTTTCTTAATAAATTACCAGAAAAAATAACCTTTTTACTGTTAAAAAATTTTGACGATGAATTAAATGAAACAAAAATTTTCTTGGCTAGTTTGCCGGTAATTTTGGTAGACAAGCCTGGAATTGATGTTTGTTCGTGAACAAAAATTGGAATTTTCAATAAATATGAACCAATAACTACGGGTACCGACAAATAACCACCAAACCCAACGACAAGTCTTGGTTTAATTTTTATTAAATAAAACAATGATTGCAAAAAACCGAATGGAATTTTTAATAAAGATGTAATTGTATATTTGGTAAATTTTCTCTGTAATCTACCAGAGGTGATTGTATAAAATTTTATTGATTTTCTTTTTGATAATAGCTTGTACTCAAGTGAATGAGCGCTGTCACCTTCGGTTGATTTTTTTCTGCCAAAAAAATAAATTTCAATATTTTTTTCTTTTTCCAGATTATCAATTAATGCAATGGCTGGAGTTGGATGGCCTCCAATTATTACGATTTTTTTTATTTTTTCCATTGTTTTTTTCTTGCACGATAAATGTTTATCCTAGGCTCTGTTTGATTTTTGGATATATTTATAAGAATACCAATTGACGACATTGCCATGATTAGCGAAGTACCTCCATATGATAAAAACGGCAAAGGAATACCAGTTAATGGCAACAAAGAGACCATTGATGCAAGATTAATTATTATTTGTAAAGCAAGCGATGTTGTTATTCCAATGGCCAATAGGCGGGCAGTATTATCTTTTGCTGAGCCTGCAACAGCAAAACAGTTGATTAATAAAAACCACAATACACCAATAATTGTTAATGCACCAACAAAACCTAATTCCTCAGCAGCAATAGCAAAAATACTATCAGTGGTTATTTCTGGAATAAATTCGAACTTTTGTCTAGATTGTCCTAATCCAACACCAAACCATCCACCATTGCCAAGTGCAATTAATATTTGATTAATGTGATATGAGGTGTTTTGTGTATCTGAAGTTGGATCAATAAATGTTTTAAGTCTGTCTATACGGTAACTTTGGGTGAATATTAAGAGCATTACGCTGACTAAAAATAGTGGTATTAAAGAAAATAACAATCTAGCTTTTATAGCGCCTGAAACATAATAAATCGTAATAGCTGTGGCAGCGATAATAATCGTTGATTTAAGGTCTGGTTCAAAAAAAATCAGACCTAAGACAGGTCCAAGTATCAATACCAGATTTGCATGTTGAGATTGAAAATATAGTTTTTTAGGAATTTTTGAGCTTCCTAACCATTGAGATAAATAAATAATAACGGACAATTTTGCGGCTTCAGATGGCTGAAATTGCTGTCCGGCAATAGTAATCCATCTTTTGGCACCATAGATGCTATCTGCTACCCCCGGAATATATAGGGCTGTCAAAAATGCTAGGGATCCAAAATAGAAGACTTTTGAGAAGCTAATTAAAACTCGATAATTAATAAATGACAAAAAGAAGAGTGAGGCCGTTCCCAGTAAAACAGATACAGCTTGTTTTTTTAGTAAATAACTTTGGTCGCCAAAGTCCCTAAGACTTGTAACTGCTGAGGCATTATAAATTAAAATTAAGCCGATTAATATTAATAAATAAGTTGTCGAAACTAGAGTAATAATATTTCTATTCTGAATTGAAAATATTTTCATTTGAGTTGAGAAACTATTTCATTAAACTGTTCGCCTCTATCAAATTCGTTTAAAAACATTCCAAACGAGGCTGCGGCCGGAGAAAGTATGACAAATTTTCCGTTCGTGCTTTTAATAAAATTGTAAGAGTCCTTGATGGCTTTTTCGAACCCTGAGAGGTTTGAAATAACCAAATCTTTGTCGATAATCATCGATAGTTTTTCTCCAACAGGAGAATCAAGTAGTGCTACATGAAATTGTTTATCATTTATAAATTTTGACAAAACCAATAAATCTAAATTTTTATCCGACCCCCCAAGTATTACTATGGAATCACGAGCGTTGTAGTTGTTAAGAGTACCAACCGTTACTGTTGGATTGGTAGCGGTTGAATCATTGATAAAAGAAACTTTTTTTAGAATACGAACGGTTTGATTTCTAAATCTTGGAGGTGAGAGTGTTTCAATCTTAGTGGTTATTTGATTAATGTTAAGTTTAACTGTTTTTGAAACAGCCAGAATGGCGGCATTAAAGTTAAGTATATTTTGTGGAGAATTATTATCGAGAATAATCTTAAAATTATTTGCAAATTGAACTGCTTCGTGTGAATCTAAATGTTTAATTTGTGGAAAGTCTTTTGCTGGATAAACAATAATACCGTTTGGTTTTAGATAGTTGATCAGTCTTAATTTTGATTTTTGATATTTACTAAAGGTCCCATATCGGTTTAAGTGATCAGGGAAAATATTTGTAAAAATTATTGTGTCAAAATATGACTTTTTTTTACCTAAATCGTCGATTTGAAATGAAGAAAGCTCAATAACCACATACTTATTTTTTTCGTATCCTAGAGAATTAAGTGGTGATTTGCCTATGTTACCTGCAAGAATATTGTCTATATTTAAGGAGTCTAATATTTGACTGATAAAGGTTGAGGTTGTGCTTTTACCTTTTGTTCCTGTAATCGCAATTATTTTTTCAGGCTTGGCTAAGTTTAAAAAAACTTCCAAATCAGAAGTTATTGTTGCCCCATTATCTTTTGCAATTTTTAGATATTTTGAAGTTGGCGGAACACCAGGATTTTTAATAACGATATCTGTGTTACTAAAATCACTGTCCAAATGATCGCCAAGATGATATGTAATCCTTGGACAATCTTTAAGTTTCATAATCGTTGGCTTAAGTACATCCTCAGACAGTAAATCTGTCACAGTAATTTTTCCTCCGAGTTTATAAAAAAACCTTGCCGCCTCAAGCCCGCCACCGTTTAACCCTAACCCCATAATTAGAATTTTTTTGTCTTTAAAGTCAGTTTGTTTCATAAAAACTTCTCTTTAATTGGAGAATACAATTATTTAGCCAATAAATGCGAGCAAAAGCCCCATTACGGCTAGGAGAATACCAGCTAACCAAAACCTCATAACAATTTTTGGCTCGGGCCATCCTTTGTGTTGAAGAAAAAGGTGTAACGGTGCGGCTTCAATGACTTTTCGATGAAAAAATCGCTTGGAGATTAGTTGCACCAATGAAGATGCAACTTCAATTACAAACATCCCACAAATTATGGCTAGTGCGGGTGTTTTGCCAAGTAAAAGCCCTGTAATTGCTAGCCCTGCCCCAAATCCTAACGCTCCAGCGTCCCCCATCCAAATTCTGGCTGGATAAATATTAAAGTATAAAAAAGCAATTAGAGCTCCAATCCATAACCCCAAAAACGATGAAAGTGTTGTGTCCAGAATTGAGGATGAAATCATTAAAAAAGCAATCAAAGCAATTAATAATAAT
Organism: uncultured Gammaproteobacteria bacterium; assembly: GCA_964426075.1. Taxonomy (GTDB): domain Bacteria; phylum Patescibacteriota; class Microgenomatia; order CAYQLK01; family CAYQLK01; genus CAYQLK01. The sequence continues at coordinate 23,654 of CAYROP010000001.1, forward strand.
CCTCCAGCTAGACCGTCGAGACCATCGGTAATATTGACCGCGTTTACAAAACTAACAATCACAAACATCGCAAAAGGAATAAACAGTGGTCCAATATGAAAAACGTCGATAAATCTTAAATTAATAATGTCAATTTTCAATACAAAATATAGATAACTTGAAATAAATGCAGCAAGGGCTACTTGGATCAAAAATTTTTGTCTGAATCTTAACCCAAAAAAACTAGTTTTTTTTAACTGAAATGTTTTTCGAACATCATCAACCAAACCTAAAATAGCAAAAGAAACCACGCTGAATAAAATAATAAATACTTCTTGTGCGTAAGGGTAAACAGATGTGGATTGGATATTAAAAATTTCTCTAAATAATCCGACGAACAAAAATAATACAACTACACTAAATACAACAAGCACACCACCACCTAATGGAGTTCCTGCTTTGTGAGCATGAAACTTGTCAAAAATTGGTGTTCTTTTATTAAACATGTCCCGAGTCTGCTGGTTTTGCCTTTGAAATTTAATCTTGTATAACAGATTAATAAAAGGAACCGATAAAATCGCGACCGTAAAAAAAGCTATAAGTATAAGTAGTAATAGCCCAATCATTAGGTTTAATTATACAGTTTTAGGAGTTAAAAAAATCTTCCATATGCATTCCATGAGATCCCTTAACTAAGATTAATGTGTTTTTGTTGAATTTTTTTTGATCTAATTTGAACGGTTTTTCTAAATGTGTTAGTAAGATTTTAGTTTTTTTACTCAAAAGGTAAGAATAAATTTTTTGTGCTTCTTTCCCGTATGTAAAAATTTGATTAAAACTGGAACCTAATAACTGTTTAGCAATTTTAATGTGTTCATCTTCTGATAATTCACCAAGTTCTAACATGTCGCCAAGAATTGCAATTTTGGTTTTGTGTTTTTGAGAGTTTACAAAATTAATTGCATTAGATAATGCAAATGGTGACGAGTTATATATGTCTTTTATCACATCAGCATTTGAAACTTTGACAATATTAAACCTATTCTTTGCTGATTTGATTGTAGACAAATTTTTGGTCAAAGTTTTGGTATCTAATCCTAGATAACTACCAACAGCAAAGGCCGCGCCAAGCGAAAGACATTGATGCTCTCCAACAAGTGATGTAGTTATAGTAAATTTTTCACCCTTGTAGTAGATATTAATTTTAGTGTGTTTTAGAGTTTGCGTCTCTACAGACAATCTGACATCAGAATTATTTGATGTACCATATTTTATAGTTGGAATTGTCAGTTTAGAAAACTTTTCTCTTAAAAGTAGATCATCATAGTTGTAAATTACAATTTTGGTTTTTGTTGTTATCATTTTTGATTTTTCTGTAAATATTTTTTCTAGTGAAGATAAATACTGAGTATGAGCTGGAGCGATTTGAGTAAAAACCGCAACATCGCACGGTGCAACTGAAATATTAAATTCCATATCTTTTGGATACTGAACTCCCATTTCTAAAATTAAATATTTAAATTTTTTCGATTTGAGCACGGTGATTGGAATATTAAAAATTGAATCAAGATTCTCTGTGGTTGAAATTGCGTTACTACCAATTGCAACACGAATAGCATTGGTGGTTGTAGTTTTACCTACACTTCCAGTTACACCAATAACGATTTTACGGTTTAGTAATAAAAAATATTTTGCAGTAATTGCTCTACCAACATGTAGTGGTTTTTTGTAAATTTTGACCTCTTTTAAGACTTTTAAATAATTCATTTATATTTTATTAAAAATATCTACCTTTGTTTCTAATGTTAACTTAAATTTATTTTTAATATTACGTTTAATATAACGAATCATTCGAGCAATGTCTTCGGTTTTGAAATCTTTGTCCAAAATAAATGTGTTGGGGTCTTCATTTGAAATCATAACTCCGCCAATTTTATAACCGGCTATTTCAATTTGTTTGATTAAATATGAAGGCGAGAGTGTGAAATGTTTAGTTGATAGTCTGACAGCGTCTCTATGTGAAATGTTTTTAAAAATGGAACCTGTAAATGAATGATTGACTATTACATCATTAATCCCAACTGACCAGGGATTATCCGAAGAACCCTTGTTTAATTTAAACACAGCCTTTATTACAATGTCGTTCGTAGCCTGTAACTTAGACCTGTCGTAGTCAAATTCAAAATATGATTTATCAACAAGTTTTTTTTCACCGGTTTTACCATCAATTATTTCAGCTAACGAAAGATAGTTGCCAATAATATTTTTTACTGTTGGCATTTGTGAGACATTATTTCTAATCCCTGCTCCAACACTCCCAGGGATATTTAGCAAAAAACCCAGACCTTCAATTTTTTCGTGAATACAATACCTAGCCAACATTGTTAGTGATGCACCAGAGTCAACTTGAATCAGTACTTCCGGAACAGTTTTTTTTTCAATTATGGAAGTCCTAAATCCCTTAAGAAGAATATTATGAGATAGATTTTTGATTAATAAATATTCACTTCCCTCGGGTAAAAAAGTATTAGCTCCTAATCCTAACAAAATGAAGGGGATTTTATTTTTTATACAAGTTGATACTGCTAATTCTAAATCTGAAGAGTTAAGTGCCTCAAAATACATTTTTGACTTGGTTTCCTGATGAAAATAGGTATGAGACTTAAGCTGTTCGTCAAAAAGAATTCTATCAGCGCCAAGGGTGCTAATGATAGTTTTTATTTGATCTTCATTCATCTTTTACGAAACTTATTTACCAAGAACTTTAGTTAAAACTTGATGTTCGTCCCATGGTTTTTCGACCCCTTTTATATTCATTGATTTTTCATGGCCTTTACCAAAAAATATGCATACTGTTTTACTATTTGAAAGTTCAACGGCTTTTTTAATTGCACTCTGCCGATCATTAATGATCAAAATCTGATTAGTTTTTGTAAAACTATTAGGAATACCTGAAATTATTTCTTTAGAAATTTTATCTTGACTTTCTGTCCTTGGGTCTTCACTGGTAATTATTACAATGTCACTAAATTCTGAAGCAGCCTTGCCCATTAGTGGTCTTTTGGAATAATCCCTGAGCCCAGCCGCGCCAAAGACGGAAATAATTTTGTAGTTTGGGTATTTCTTTTTTATAGAAAACAACGCGGATTTGAGAGCTTGAGGTGTATGCCCAAAATCGATAAAAAATAATCCTTTCTTTTTGCCAACTAATTTTTCCATCCGACCTTTGGGAAGCTGAAAGGATTTAAGAGCGAAATTTATTTTCTGATTAGTTATACCCAATAAACTTGCTGTGCTTGCTGCACCAACCAGATTTTCCCTATTATAATCACCAATAATGTCAGGAATGATAAAGTTGTTTTCTGTATATTCTGTAGCCTTATTAAGCGAATAAGTGTGAACACTCGGTAGAGTTTTAACTAAATCATTGATTGGCCCACAATTTAAGGTAACAAGTTTGATTTTTGATTTTTGAAGTAATTTAAGTTTTGCCCTTGCGTAACCATCCATCGTCCCGTGGTAATCAAGATGTTCATGGCTTAAGTTTGTAATTAGTCCAACTCGGTAGCTTACACCAAAATCTCTATACTGATCTAAACCGATTGATGTTGTTTCTAAAACTAAATATTTACACCCCGCCCTTACAGCAAGTTTGGCAAATTTTTGAATTGTAAATGGGTCAGGTGTTGTGACGTGCAATCCGGTTTCAATAAATTTACCGTTTATTTCGGCACCAACGGTTGAAATTAAGGCGGATTTTTCACCTGATTCTTTTAAAATATGATAAATCGCGCTTGAAACAGTTGTTTTGCCATCGGTACCAGTTACACCAATTACTATCAGTTTTTTGGTTGGAAACAAGTAATAAATATTTGCAACAATAGCGATAAATAGGTGCCAAATATTTTTTATTTTTTGCAAGTTCATTACAGGATATTCTAATCTAAATCGGTTGG
>CAYROP010000001.1:27688-55080 GCA_964426075.1 uncultured Gammaproteobacteria bacterium
ATATTTTTTATTTTTTGCAAGTTCATTACAGGATATTCTAATCTAAATCGGTTGGGACTTAAAGATTAGGCGGTATTGACCAAAGACGAAAAATTTCTGAGGAAATCCTAAAAAACGTTGGAGCAGCTGTTTCAGAACCATAAGGTGAACTTTTTGGTTCTGTGAATCTAACTAACATTACAAACTTAGGGTTAGGAAGAGGGCCGAATCCAACAAAACTGGCAATTGTTTTGCTCGGGTCATAGTGACCAGCGACAGGAATTTGAGCCGTTCCTGTTTTGCCTGCAAGTGAATAACCTTCTGGAATTTTGTAATGAGCTTCCCCTGCTACTACAGCTTTGACCATCATTTCTGTGACCTTGTCCGCTGTTTCTTTTGTAATTATGGTCTTGAATGAGTTAATGTCTGGAGCAACTTTTAACGAATTGTCGCCGTCTATGATTTCTGATACAAAATGAGGTGTGGGAAGATTACCGCCATTTGCAATTGCTGATACTGCTTTAACCATTTGGACTGATGTGACAGCAATTCCTTGTCCGAAAGACGCAGTAGCCAAATCTATTTCTCCCCAATCTTTCTTTGGCCTGATTACTCCATATGTCTCGTCCTGAATATCAACCCCGGTTAAATCTCCAAACCCAAAATTTTTGAGATATTGGTGGAATTTTTCAAACCCTAGTTTCTGAGATAAAAAAACCATGCCAGTATTATCTGAGTTTTGAATGACTTCGGTCATGGTGGAATTAGGATGATATTTATTATCCCAAGTTGAAATTTTGTACCCACTGATCTCAACTGCTGCATCACAAATAGTGCAAATTGTCTCTGGTTGAATCACAGCTTCGTTGATTCCTGCAGCCATAGCCAAAACTTTAAATGTTGACCCTGGCTCGTAAGTTTCCGCGACTACAGGATTAACATAATTAGCACTGGGATATTTAGTGTAATTAGCGGGATCATAGGCTGGATAAGCGGCGGAGGCAATAATTGCTCCGGTATTTGGATCCATAATTAAAACTTGACCAGCTTTTGCCTGGTAACTTTCAATCGAATTAAGCAGCTCCTCTTCAACAACTTTTTGCACTGATCTATCGATTGTAAGTTTGAGTGTGCGGCCAGGATTTTCACCAATTTGACCATAATCTCCCAGCAAGATCGGATTACCTTTTGCATCTGTTTCTTCTTTCGTAACACCAAGACGTCCTTTCAGTTGTCTGTTATAGAAACCTTCCAAACCAAAGTATCCAGTATCACGACCGAAATCGTCTAAACCAACAAAACCTAGTAGATGAGCAGACATAGATCCTTCTGGATAATCTCTTGTAATTTCATCACTAAAACCAAGACCATTAATGTTGAGTTTTTCGATTTGCTCTTTTTGAAGCGTAGTCAGTTTTCTCCCCAGTAGTACCCAATCAAGATTAGTTTGGGAAATTTTTTCTGTTAATGCAATTTGTCTGTCTTTCAGTTTTATCTCCTGATCTTTTTTATATGTCTCTGGATTATATTCAGGTAATAACTCGGCACTAACTGTGGCAACATCACTCAGATCCAGAATCGGTTGGATTTTTTCAGCAACTGAGGTTGGGTCTGATATTTCTTTTGGGTTGGCAAACATTAGGTAAGCTGTTTGGTTGGTAACCAGTGGAGAACCGTCTGAAGCTAATATTTCACCTCTTTTGGGAAATAGCTCAATATCTCTTAAATACTGTTTTTCTGCTTTTGCCTGCAATGAATCACGGCTAATTATCTGCCAATAAAACAGTCTTAGAATAATTAGACCAAAAACTATCAAACAAGCAATATATACAAGCCTGATTTCTTTCATCTTTTATCTATTATGAAACAAAACCTAGATTTATTTCAGTAAAAAAACTACTAACGAGAGTAAGCAAATGAAGGATCTTTAACAAATATTTTGTTTGAGGAATTTTTTTGAAAACCTAAGATTTGTGCTTTTTTTTCAATTTCTGCAAGGGAGCCTAGTTCAGCAATCTCACTTTTTAGAATTATATTTTCTTTCTTTAATATTTCACTCTTTGATTTGAGGTCAGTAACAAGCTTACCCTTGGTAGCAAGCGAATTAGAGACAAACAAATTAGCCATTATTAAAATCGAGACAATGGTAAAAATTGCAAAAATTAGTTTAGTGCTGTGAGGTAATGCTTTGGCTGTCGGAGCCTGACGAGCAATTAAAATATTTGATTGTAGGGCGGTCGTGTTCATGTTGAGCAGTTTGTTTGGCTTTTAAATAAAAACCGCTGCCCAGTTTTTTGTTAAATTTTCCGCGCTGCCCGAAGCTTTGCACTTCGAGCACGTCTGTTTTGATGAACTTCTAGACTGCCTGGAATAATTGGTTTTGTTGTTAAATTTTCCAACAAAAAATTATTTCGAATAAAATTCTTTACGATTTTATCTTCCAAAGAGTGAAACGAGATCACTACCAAAACACCTCTTGGTTTTAGAAGTTCAACAGACTGTAAAAGGGCGGATTCCAGATTGTCCAGTTCGCTATTAATTGCAATCCTAAGTGACTGAAAAACCTTAGTCGCCGGATGAATTTTGTCACTATTCCTCCGAGGAATAACGTTCTCAACTATTTGGGCTAGTTGAGTAGTCGTCTCAATTGGTCTTACTAAACGGGCGCGGACAATAGCGTCAGCAATGACCCTAGCACGCTTTTCTTGACCATATTCGATAAATAATTCATATAACTGTTTCTCTGTTAATACTTTTAATAAATCAGCAGCTGTTACCCCTTGATTTACTGGATCCAATCTCATATCTAATGGTCCTTCGTTTAAAAAACTGATTCCTTTTTCCGGATCTTGTAGTTGTGTTGATGAATATCCAAGATCAAAAAGTATGCCGTCGACTTGGGCAAAATTATTGGCTTTGGCAAGGTTGGCTAAATTGCAAAAGTTCCCATGAACTGCGGTTAAATTTGGTGAAATATTTTTGGCTTTATCGACATTTTTTAGATCAGCGTCGATACCTAAAACTATCACTCCCTTTTGCAGCATAAGAGCCGTATGACCTGCATCACCAAGGGTTGCATCAATAAATTTTTTACCTGTAGAAGGACTTAGTAGTTCGATTGTCTCTTCGGGTAAAACTGGAATATGTTTATCAACGATTTTTAGAGTCGATTTCATTTATTTTTTGCTGCCATTTGTCGGTTGCCCATATTTCGAAATGATCTCCAGCACCGATTACGGTTACCGAGTCAGAAATATTAGCATAGTCGATTAAGGTTTTAGGAATAACCATTCTGCCTTGTGTGTCAAAATCTACTTCTTCTGAAGCTGAAAATATAAATCTTCTTAGATCTCGACTTAGGACGTCTGAGATTGGGTTTTCAAGGTGCTTAGCGCTTTGCGCCTCCCAGCCTTCAGCTGAGTAGCCGAAGATACACTGATCAAAACCTTTTGAAAGGATTACTTTACCTTTCGCTAGACTTGACCGGAGCTTAACCGGAATAGAAAGCCTCTTAGAAGTGGAGGAAAATTGTGGTTCAAATTGTCCTAAAAACATCTGCCCTAAGTTGCCCTAAATCACCATTTATTACCATCTGTAACCATTATTCACCATAAATAGAATTTGTGTCAACAACAGAAATTCACATATGTTTGTCCATGTGAATAACAAATGTTTCTAAAAAAGATTTATTGGAATTTTGGAGAAAGGAAATCAAGAAGCTTGGATATCTCTACTCTATCTTGTTTCATTGTGTCACGGTCACGAACTGTAACTTTTTTGTCTTCTAAGGAGTCGAAATCAACTGTAATACAATATGGTGTTCCGATTTCATCCTGTTTACGGTATCTTTTGCCGATTGAGGCAGTTTCATCATAAATAATTACACCTAATGACTTTAGCGATTCCTGTATTGTTCTAGAAAGATTAGTTAAGTCATCTTTTTTAATTAAAGGCAACACAGCAACCTTGACGGGGGAAATTTTGGGATTGAATTTTAAAACAATTCTTGTCTCCCCATCGACTTCTTCTTCTGTAAAAGCGTTCATTAAAACAATTGTTACAAGTCTTGAAAGTCCAAAAGTTGGCTCAATGACGTGTGGAATGACTTTTTTACCGTCAGGATAAGTATAACTTTGGGAAACTCCGGAGTTTTTTTCATGGTTTTTGAGGTCAAAGTCTGTTCGATAGGCAATACCAAACATCTCTTTGAACCCCCAAGGAAACTCGTATTCGAGATCCTCTGTCCTCTTTGAGTAATGTGATAGCTCAAATTCCTCGTGAGCCCTCCATCTTAGCTTACTAGAATCTAATCCAATTTCTTTAGCGAACTCATCCATTTTGATTTTCCACTGATCAAACAGCTTGTTCCAATCGTCTGCTTCAGGATCAAAAAAATATTCAAATTCCATCAAATCAAATTCAAGAGTCCGAAACGTAAATTGACCTTTTGTTATTTCGTTTCTGAAGGCTTTACCTGTTTGAGCAATACCAAACGGAAGCTTTGGGTGAATTGAATCAAGAATATTTTTGAAGTTAATAAATAGCCCTTGAGCAATCTCACCCCTGAGATAAGCCGTTGCTCCTTCACCCTCAATAATCCCTATTTCAGTTCGGAAAAGCAAATTAAACTTCCTTGCTTTACTTAAGTTGTTACCGTCGGGACTTTTTATTTTTTCACTTAAAATTATTTCGTTTAATTCTTCGGCTGTTTTCCCGTCTACTTTAATATTCTTGCCTTTTTTTTCGAAATGCTCTTCGATTAAATGATCTGCCCGATAGCGTTTGTGATTTTTTGTATCCTCGACCATCACATCACCAAAGTTTGCAACATGGCCACTGGCCTCCCAAACTTTGGGATTGATAATAATACTGCTGTCGATTCCGTAAATATCTTCTCTGTCTTCAACAAACTTGTCCCACCAAATTCGGCGAATATTTTCTTTAAGTGAGGTTCCGTATGGTCCAAAATCATAAGTGTTGGCCATTCCACCATATATTTCTGAAGAGGGGAAAATAAAACCTCTACGTTTTGATACATCAACGACTTTTTCAATTAGGTCCATATAGTTACTGAGTAAATGCAAATAATCCTAAGTAGTCTGAGTTGAATTGATTGCCATTTTCGACATTTGTTTCAAGAGTAGACCATGCGTTTTGACTAAAATCAAAATGGTTAATCGTTAACCCTGTTATATCCTGATCTTTAAGTTTAACAACAGCAGGACGATTAAGTTTTGGAGCAATTGAAAAAATAGCCACAGTTCGGCCTTTAATGTTACCAACAGGAATTGGAATTCCTAGAGTTTCAGCCACTAAAACATAATAGTCGCTTGTGACAGCGCCTGAAGGAATTTCTACATCAAGTGTGCCAGTTGGCCCAATAATATTAGATGCTTCTGGAGTAATTTTTTCTAGAACAAATGGAATAGTTGAAACAAATTGTTTGTTGTTTTTTATACCGTTTATCTTAAGGCTGCCAGTTTTTACATTGTCATCGTATCGACAAACCCCTTTTGAGCAGGCGCCTAGGGTAATTTCTGTTTTGTAAGCACTTTTAGTTAAATCAATTTGACCAATCGAACCTTGCTGTAGATTGCCAGCCTGATAAAGAATCTCGAAATCAAGTGAAGAAAAACTCTGGTGGTTTGTGACAGTCAAAATCAATGCATGACCATCAGCTCTTGGAACAAGACCAATATATGGTCTATCTTTGGCATCTAGATCTCTTAGGTCGATCGATTCGCCTTCAATTGCGCTATCTGCAGACTCCGAACCAGTACCAACCCCAACGAATTTAAAAACCAAGGCTAAAAAAATTAAACTTAAAAAAATTGGCAGAATAATTTTAAGTGTTGGATAGCGAGTAAAAACAGCTTTAGCTTTTTGTGGTAAATGCATCTGCGTAATATTATGCCAAAACAGGTCGATATGACAAGGTAACAAATGAGCGACCAATTATTTCTTCAAGACTAGACTTAAGCGAATCTTTTAAAGATTTTAATGGCACAAAATCTGAAGTTAATAGGGAAGGCAGACTTTGTTGTGATAAAGTCACTGCTGATTCATATGTAGACAGGTTGGAAAAATTAGATTTATGAAGACTAAAAAATCCCGATTCTTCCAAGACTTTAATTTCAAAACGACTAAGTAAACAGTCTATTTGTGTACTTGTAAGTTTTTTGGTGTTTAGCAAATTAATAGTTGTTTGGAGAAGATCAAATATTTCCCCCTGTGATTCTCCATGACTAAATAACCTACCAACTATTTCCAGCATATAAAAAACAGGATGGGTCAAGGTAAAATCTTTTTTTACTCTGGAAAAACTATCGATTGTTGAAGCCTCATTAATAATGTCAATACTTTTTCCTCTAACTATAAAGAGATCTACGAGATTAAATAGTTCTAAACTACCAGACTTGCGAGAAGTTGGCTTACGAATACCATGCGCAATGGCCTCATGCAAACCAAGATCAGGTGAAAAAAAAGTTACAATCCGGTCTGCTTCCGAAAATCTTCTTCGCGAAACAATAATTGCTTTAGTACGATAAGACCGAGTCTGCGACATAGTTTAATTATTGACTAATGACAAAGTGTAAAATCTCTATATATCTAACTTTATCTCCTGGTCACCAGTTAGGTCAAACGACTCTTTTTTCTTGCCATCGACATTAATTATATGTGGGACTGGGCCTTTGCCAGATTGTTTTTGGATAAGAATTTTATAGTCATTACTTGCCTTGAAAGGTAATTCATATACAACCTCGATTTGAGACGTACCTAAAGGACGTAGCGTGAAAAATCCCTCAAAAACTGTCTTACCAAGGTCGTCATAAGTAACTATTTCTGTTTCAGAACCAGTTGAGCTGGTAAGTTTTGACCCTTGAGGAACAAACACTCTAATCCAATCTCTATAGATACCGTTTAGACATAACCCCTCTGTTCTTTCGAGTGAGCAATTGTCGGCCGCTCTTGGATTTTTGAGATTAATTGTTACCTTTTTAATGATTTTTCCGTCATCGACTTCAATGTCTTGAGTTACAGTTTGCTGAATATAGAGATTGCTTTTGGCACCTGCAAAATTACTATCCACCACTGACAAATAGTCACTTTCTGCTTGTTTAATTTTTCCTGCATAGCCTAGTTTTTCTGAAGCTATTTGGGTTTTTTCGTCTTTAAAATTAAGCATCACGTCTTTTTGTGCCAAAAGTTTGAGTCCAAGTTCAATTAATTTTGGTAGTGTGTCTTTATTTGCGCTCAAACTTTTATCCATAATTGCATTCATTAAAACCCCAATTAAGGCTTTCCTTTCCTCGACAACAAAACCTCTGGGTTGACCAGAACTTTCAAGAAGTGCGTAAACTATCTGAGGACAATCGCAAGCAGATACTATTTCGTTGGTATATTTAACCCCCTCTATCTCGATTGGTCCAAGCACATTCAAAATATCAGAAAGTGCTCTGGTATTAACCGTAAAATAACCGTCAACTTGCTGATACTGAGGAGTAAGTTTGTATAAATCTTCAAAGTCAGAAAGAGAGGTTGGAAGATCTGGTGAAAGATTAGAATCACGAAGATTAAAAGTGTCAACCAAAGGCAAATATTTAATGATTGCTTCTGGAGCAGGAGGCTTATTTGTGATCGTGTCGTCGAGATCGTAAATGTTGTCAGAACCTTCAGCTTTGACTAAAGCCTTGTCTATATTTAAGTAAGCATAGGCAGTAATAAATCCCCCACCCGGTCTTAACTCTTTGTCGTTGAGAAAAAGAACCATGTATTTTTTGGCTCTGTCGTCTCCCATAATACTAGGTAAAACTTCTAGCAGTGGCTTGGTTTCAGTTAACACTTTTTCGCCCTGCACAAGATAACTTTTAGCAAGATTAATGTTAGTTTTTGGTTTACCTGGAATAAAATCTGGATACCTGTTGGCATTAATTTGCGCCATCTCCTTGTTAGCTTTGGATAATTTTTCGTTTACTTTATCTAATTCTGGAGTAATTTTTGATAAGGTTTGTATTGCTTTTTGCATTCTGTCTTGGGCCGTTCCTCCCAAGAAGTCTCCACTACCAAGACCAAGCAGATCAGCGTATGGCTCAATAGATTCAGTAATAATTAGTCCTGCCTCAACTCCCTGGACTCCGGCTGATAAGGCATGTTCAAGATCGGAAGGGTATGAACCGATTAGTGGAATAAATGTTAATGGTTTATAAAAGAGAGAAGCGGCCTGAGCTTTTTGTAAGTTACCTTTTGTTGAGGATAATTTAGCTTTAGTTTCTGGCAAGTTGCCTGATCTAAGTGAGGCAACAGTCAGACTCAGATCGCTTTTGGCGTTTTTGAGACTGGTGCCGATTGCAAAGGCTGGAATGCCGATATATAGGCCAAAAATTACAAAAATCCCAAGAATAATAATGATTCTTTTAAATGATCGTTTTTTTTGCTTATTGCGATAAACTTGACCATTGTGAGACTGATAATTCGTTGAAAATTTGAGCATATTTGATGTGAATAATCTTAATAAACTAACAAAAATATTAGACAGCACCTTTTTGGGAAAGTAGAGCAGGAACTGTGAGAATTATAATCTTTAAATCATACAAGATTGAACGTTTTTTTGCATAATCTGCATCTAGTTTAACCCTTTTTTCAAATGAAATATCGCTTCTACCGGAAACTTGCCAAGGACCTGTTAAACCGGGTTTGGCAGTTAAGAGAGTTTTTACGTGTTTTTTGGTTTCTGGAAATGCTTTCTGTTGATTAATTAGCTCGTCCGGGTAATAGGCTCTTGGACCAACTAAACTCATTTCACCTTTTAGAACATTAATAAACTGCGGCAATTCGTCAATACTTGTTTTGCGAATAAAATGCCCTAAAGGTGTCACCCTAGGGTCATCTGAAAGTTTGTATGAATTTTTTTTGTATTCCTCATAAAGTTTTTTAAATTTTGGGTCGCTTTGCAGTAAAAGATGAGCATCTTTTATCATCGAACGGAACTTATACATTTTGAATGATTTTCCATCTTTTCCGCTTCTTTTCGGCACATCTGCAAACACCGGACCAGGACTGGATCTTTTGATTGCTATAGCAATGACTGGAAAAATTAGACACAAAATGGTCATCCCAACTAGAGAACCGACTATATCGATTGTTCGTTTTGCGAAATCGTAAAACATTGTTTAAAGATAGTCCTCGTGCCCTTCCTCTCTAAGTTTAACCACAGCATCTTTAACCTTACCACTAGCATCTTTGGCAACAACTAGTAGTGCATCTTGAGTATCAACGATAATTAACCCCTTAACACCAACCGCGACAAGCATTTTATTACTGTTGGTCGAAAAGAGTAAATTATCACTGGACTCGACTGTGATTGATTTGCCAGTTGAAACATTATCTTCAGGTAATACACCAAGCTCGTCCTTTAAAACATCCCAAGTACCTACGTCACTCCAGCCTAAATCAGCAGAGATTACCAACCTTTCAGTTGGACCGAGCTTCTCAAGGATAGCGAGGTCAATTGAGGTTTTTTCAATTGTGGCAAACAAGTCTTTTACCGCTTTACTGGAACTGTCTCCATTTTTGACCAACTCTGAAATTTTTAATAATGTTTTGTAAGTGGTTGGCGCGAATTCTTGGTAATAATTAAGTAGCGTCTTGGTTGACCAAACCGAGTAACCTAAGTGCCAAAGATATTCCCAAGATTCGAGAAATTCCTGAGCTTTTTCAAGACTAGGTTTTTCAATTTGGGAGATGAATTCGAATAATCCTAAATCTTCGATCTTTTCAAGCATTTTACCTGTTTTGATATATCCTAGTTGTGTACTAGGAAATGTCGCTCTAACGCCAAGCTCGACAATCTTTGAAGTTTTCGCACTGACTTCTGCGGCCTTGCGGAGAGATTTTAGAAAATTTTTCTCATTTTTAATTAAGTGATCACTCCAGAGACTAATTACCGTTGGGTTGTTAAATTTAGTATCTAACATCATCGCAGCAAAACCTATTGCAGCCATAGTGTCTCTGCCTTCTGGTTCGATAATAATATTTTCAAGTGGAATATGAGGAGCCTGGGAAACAATATGGCCGACAAATTCTCTCCTTGCCACCGGAAAGATATTTGCAGATCCAAATTCTTTTTCAAGACTAGTGATTAATTTTTCGAAAGTACTTTTGCCACCAATTAATGGTTGAAACTGTTTAGGTTTGTCTGACCTTGATGCTGGCCACATTCTTGACCCGCTACCACCACAAAAAATTGCAATTTTTACTGATTGGTTGTTTGTCATAGATATTTTGCTATATTTTGGATAAATTGACTCTGGCGGTATTTTAGCGCATTTTGATAGAGTTTGTCAGCTTTGAAGCTTGCCTTTTCAAAAACTTTGACCGCATTAATTAGAGACTTGGAAGTTTGTTTCTCATAAAGTATTCCGGTGATACCATTAATTACTGTTTCTTTAACCCCCCCACTATTTAGGCCTATTACAGGTGTGCAAAGAGCTTGAGATTCAACAGATGTTATACCAAAATCTTCATCTTGAGGCATAATCATTGCCTGTGATCGAGAAACGATATCAGCAACCTTAGAATCGTCAACCCATCCAGTAAAAATGATGTTATTTTTTGCAATCTTTTTAAGCCTAGACATATCGTCTCCCACCCCGACAATTATTAATTTTTTTTCAGGTAGCTTGTTAAATGCTTGGATAGCGTAATCTATCCTTTTCCATTTTTCTAAACGAGAAACAATAACAAATTGGTTAGGGTTTTTTGAAACCATTCTTTTTTTAAAATAAAAATCACCAGCAAATGGATAAACAACTTGACTACTAAGTCTATAAATAGTTTTTATTTTTTGTTGAATATTTTGCGAATTGGCTAAAAGTATATCGGGGCGATTAGTCGCTAGCACATCATAAAATTTTAACCATTTAAAAACAGGAGACATTATATTTTGAAGAAGGTTATTGTTTATATATCTTTTTAAATTTTGTTGAGAATATAAAAATCTAGGTGGCGAGTTAATATATCCGATATGGATAGCTTCTGGTTTTGTAATTACGGCTTTAGCAAAAAGCGTCGTAATTGAAATTATTCGATCATAGCTTGTTAGGTCAAAAGACTCATAAGCGAGTGGTAATAGCGGCAAATAAGGTTTGGGATTTTGCGCTGATCTGGGAAATTTTTGCAACCAGGAAGATATTATTTTTGATTTAAATCTTTCTGGAACTACCTCTGGATTATAGATGGCAGTGTATATTTGGGAATCTGGATACTGGTCAGCTAGACACCAAAGTAGTTTTTCGGCTCCACCAGACTGGGTGATAGGATCAAATATTAATGCTATTTTCATAAACTAAAAGTGTTTGTTCGGCTGTTTTGCACCATGAATATTTGTTTAGTTGTTTAGTACCCAGATCCACAAGTCGTTTTTTTTCGTTCTTATGGTTTTTTAGTAAATATCTAATTTTTTTCACTAAATCAGCTACACTTTCAGGATCAAAATATAATGCTGCATGACCATATATTTCAGGAAGTGGACCAGCGTTAGAACAAATGACGGGTGTTTTCATAGCCATCGCCTCTAATCCTGGGACTCCAAAACCTTCTGACTTTGAAGGAAATAAGAAAAACATTGACTGTTGATAAAGTGAGGCTATTTCGGAATCTTCAAGATTTTCTAAAAAAATGAATTGATTACTGCCGTTTGTAAGTTTTTTTATCTCACTTAGATTTTTGTTAAACTTGCTAACAATTACAAACTGTAATTCTGGAATTTTTTTAATCGCCTCGACTGCGAGTGTAAGATTTTTGTATGGATAACTATTACCGATATATAAGCAATAATTTTGTTTAATTGAGTACTTTTTATAATCGAACATTTTTTTTACTCTGATATTTTTAAATTGATCAGCACCTTCATATATTGAGGTTATTTTGTGCTCTTTACACTTAGGATAAGCAGATAAGATGCGATTTTTTGAGTAGTTAGAAGGTGTAATGATAGCTATTGATCTATTAATTGCGTGGCCGATAACTTTTTGATAGACAAAATGCTTTAACTCGTATACGAACCTCGTTCGAGTTGAAGCAGAAAAGTCCTTATATTCGCTCTTTATAAGATCATGAATCGTAACTACGAATGGTTTATTGTAAAAAATTGGATGATTGAAATGAGTAAAATGAACCAAGTCTGGTTTTTGAGAATTAATTAGCTGAATAAGTTTAAATTGTTCACTAAACCCGTAATGTCCAATTTTTGTTTTAATAACTGACAAATTTTTCTGGTTATGTATTTGAGCAGTGTCGTGAGTAACTAAAACAAATTCGTGTTGAGGTGCAAGCTGGACTAGATTATTAACCAAGTTTTGACTATATCTGCCAATTCCTGTGTGTTTGGGACCAAAAAGTCTTGCATCAATTAATATTCGCATTATTAGAAATACTTCAACTGAAATATTTTGATGTTTTTTTTGACATCAATAAAAAGAAAAATAAACAGCTCTAGAATCTTTGGATATTTATTACTGTAATGCTTTTGATAAAAAATTTTCATTGTTTCATAAAAGTGTTTTGAAGTTCGAATTCTGGTTTCAGTACTCGCCTTGGATTTTTTCTCTGAGTGTTTTTTTATTCCAGAAGAAATACCTTTTGTGTGTAATACGATTGAAGAGGGATTATAAAAGATCTGATAACCTGCTTGTTTTGCCCGGTAGCTAAAATCAATATCTTCGGCATACATAAAAAAATCTTCATCAAGTAAACCAATTTTATTAATAACTTCTTTTTTAATTAACATAAACGCACCTGAAGGTGAATCAATCTCGTGAACTTTATCCATTGATTTGTACAACATGTGGTATTGGCTAAATTTTGGATTGGACGGAAAAAACTTTTCAAGACCCATAAAATAACTAAATGATGCCCAAGGAGTAGGGAATCCGCGATGTGATGCTGGATCAATTTGACCGTTTGATAGTGTCAATTTGGGAGTAACAATACCCGCTTTTGGATGAATTTTAAGAAAGTCCACCATTTTAACAATTGTGTCTTTTGAAACTTTTGTATCAGGATTAAGTAGTAATATATAACTACCTTTTGATTTTTTAATTCCGATATTACAACCTGCAGCGAACCCGATGTTTTCTTGGTTATTTACTATTGTAAGCCAAGGTAGTTTGAGTGCTTTAATCTGAGAAATACTATCATCACTTGAAGCGTTATCAACTACTATACAATTTAGTTTAAAATTTGATTTTAAACATGATTTTAAACTAAAAACGCAGTTTTTAAGATAAATTCCAGCATTGTAATTAACTATAACGATATCGACCGTGGGTTTAGTCATAATTATTTTTTTGTTAAATCCCTATATATTCCGTCAAGTTTATTGCCGATGACTTCCCACTCGTAAACATTCTCTACTAATTTGCGAGCGTTTTTTGAAACTTTTTCCCTTAATGGTTTATTTTTTAGTAATTTAACCACCATATCGGCTACCTGTTCAGGGGTTTCTCCTACGAGAACACTGTTATTGTTTTGGGCTTCAATACCTTCAATGCCAACTGGGGTGGCAACGACTGGCGTACCAATTGCCATTGACTCTAATATCTTTAGCTTTGTTCCGGACCCAATCCTAATTGGAGCAACAGAAAGCCATGATTTAGACAATATTTCTTTTTTAACATCTTCCTCAACAAAGCCAGTTACGGTGATATTTTCTGAATTAAGCTTGGCAACATCATTACTTAACATTCTCTGTATACCTTTTGGGAGTAATGGGCCGACAATATAAAGATGAGCGTCAATTTGACTAGTAACAAGTGGCCAAATATTTTTTACGAAGAAAAATGCTGCATCAGTGTTGGCAAAATAACGAAAATTGCCAAGGAAAACAACGGTTGGCTTGGGATATTTTTTGGTTTTTGTTGGGACATAATGCTTAGTATCAACACCATTTGGAATTAAGTCCGTAGCAACATTTATTTTTCTTTTTTTAAGGAATGATGTTAGTAATTTTCTGTCAATTTCACTGGCAAATGTAACCTTATCAAAAAATTGACATACTTGAACTTCATAATTGAGCATTTTTCTAGCATCAATATAACCTATGAGTTTGAGTAATGGATTTTTTTTCTGCTGTGCGTTTCTAAAATATACTTGAGCTTCTACATCAACTTTGGCAAGTAAGATTGGAATTTTTATTTTGTCACGAACTGCCAGCAGACTCTGAGCCATATAAAAGGTTTCAAGATGGATTAGGTCGGGTTTTTCTTTTTTGATAACTTCAAGAATTAAATTTTCTGTTTCAGATGAAAAATTATTAACTACAGTCAAAAATGAATATTTGGTAAATAGTGTCCTAACTAAGTTTTGTACAGACCATGCTTTTCTTCTTAGAACTGGATAAATCTTAAAACCCTGTTTTTCCAATACTTTTACATCCTTAAACTCGTCTGTGTTTTTTAGTAAACATATAAGAACAATTTCATGTTTTTGGCTTAGTTTTTTTAGAAAATTGTAAACTCTGACTTTTCCGCCAGTAATCGGCGGATAAGGAATGTATGGAGAAATAAGCAATACCTTCATTTATTTTAAGGAGATAATTATATATTTATTAGTACGATATAAAACCTTATTCTCTTTAGCAAGTTTTTCGATACCTTCGTCGAATTTTAGTGACACAATGGCTGTTGCACCCTGATTTTTAAACTCCGACATTTCTTCATAAAATTCTGCCCACCCAGGTCGGTTTACATAATATAGTAAAGACAAATCTCCAGCTAGTGGTGCGATTACTTTGTCATTTGGTCCAAGAAGCTCATTGGCTTTTTCTCCTGCTTCTACGATATCACTATTAGTTAAATAATACCCTTTTACTTCGTAGTATCCAAAAGCCAGAGAGGTAATAATTAAAAACACTGCGACCAACACACTAATTGATTTTTCGACTATAGATTGACCAGCTTTGAGAAGATGATCAACTCCAAGTGCGACAAATACCGATAATATTGGCGTATAGATATATTGGTAATAATCGTGACGAACATTAGCTGAAGCAAAGATCGAAAAATATAAAATCATTGAGAGTAGCCAAACTAAATAAAAATAGTTTTCTTTATTTTGCCTTTTAGCTACTAGTCCAAAAAACAGCAAAACAAAACCGCCTGTACCTAAAATTAATTTTGCCAGCCTTTCAAAAATTAACCATCTAAAAAATGCACCCGAAAACCGTATGTCACCATAATTTAGGTACCAGTTTGTACCAATTTGTGCCTCCGGGTAATTTGCCCCCCATGCTCGCCATAACACTAAGGGGATAAATGAAATAAATAAAAATCCGTAATATTTTAACGAGTAATAAAACAAACCATCTTTTATCAAAGCTAGATAGATTATTGGTATGATCCAAAAAATCACATAAGGATAGCTAAGACTAGCTAAGGCGAATAATATGCTTGAAAGAAAAAAGGATATCTTAGAATTATCAAAATAATATAGACTAAATAACCACAATGAAGCTAAACCTAAACAAATCATCGTTGAGTTGGGCATTATCACTCTTCCGTAATAAATACTGTACGGCATAAGAGCGAATACAAGAGCTGATATGGTTGCAACTCGCAAATTAGAAAATTTTCTGACTAATAGAAACAGGAAAACGGCTGAAAATGAGGAAAAGATTGCTGAAACTAATCTTGCACTCGACTCATAAACACCAAAAGTATCCCAAACTAAGCCAACAATTAGGGTGTAAATTGGAAACTCTAAGAAGGTTAGCCCTTTTGGATTTGGTTTTTTGCTGTCAGATATGGCAAGTATATTGTCAGTTCTAGGATGTAAAATATTAAAGCCTTCATCGGCAAAATTCCTTGCGACCATGGCAGTATCGGCTTGTCTAAATGAGTGCCAGTCTGTAATTGAATTATCAATTTTATATAACCTAGGCAGTAATGTTACAAAAAAAATGACGCCAATTAATACAAATGATAATAGTATCTTTTTGCCTGACTTCATATCTTTTATGAATTAATTACTTTTTCTTAAAGCTAGTTTTAGATGGTTTGGAGTCAATAAACTTAATCGCAGCTAGAAGAATAGCAACTAGCCCCCAAAGGGTAAATGCGACTTTTGAAGCCTCAAAAATATCGATATACATTGCATTAGCAAGTAATCCGATAACCGCACAGCTAATTCCAATTACAATTCCTGCAAGGGTTGGATCAGTAATTTTTCTAATTGTTTTAAAACTTGCATACACAACATATGCAATGATTCCAAAGAATGAAATAAAACCTGCAAGACCAGTTTCGCCTAATGAACGCAAGTAATCATTATCCGTCGATTCAGCTTCTGTAAACTCGTATTTTGAAGACTTGGTTAATGTTGAGTATCCAGATCCGAAAATTGGATTTGCCTTAAAACCATCAATAGCCTGCGGCCATAGTTTATCCAGCCTAATAGCTGTAGATAGGTCATATTTTAGAGCGTTATCGGAATATTGCCTAGGCACAGCGGTCAGGGTTGATTCTCCAGCGGCATTGGTGGCTATGACATAAATTGGCTGATTATTAGTCACATCGCTTGGTTTTGTTGAAATTGGCTGCTGATCTGATACGGCTAAAGGACTATCTGGGTTATTTTCTAAAAACTCAGCTTTTTCCGTCGGTTTTTTGGCAAACGGATTTTGGGCTTTTTCAATTAAAGCGGTGAGTTGATCGTTTTTTATTAAACCGCTAAATCTTGAAGATAAATCACCAAATGACAACATGATTACTAGAGAAAACGCCATAACAACAATAAAACTGACCACCGCTTTAACTTTCTTCCTGTCCCAATAGTAGACGCCGGCCACTGCCAATGAAATTGCACCTAAGTACGCTAAAAACGAAATTCTTGAAGCAGTAAGGATCAAAATCCAAAAACTAAATATGTATAAAACAATTAACCCTAACTGAATAAGTTTTTTCTTAATTGTCAAAATAAAACTTAAAAGAACTGTTAAAGACATCATTAAATAGGCAGCCAAATCGTAATGGCCTCCGAATGTTGAAAGAACCCTAGCGTGCTCGGTCAAATAAAGAGCCCACCCTTTTGAGAACTCTCGATTCATTGTAGAAAAGGCTGGAAAATACATATATTTTTGCGCAAAGCCGTAGACTGAAATAACCAACAATACAATAAAGGCAATATATACATATTTTTTTACCTGTTCTAAAGATTTGATTGAAGAAAAAACAATAAAAAACATCGAAAAATACTCTAATCTTCTAAAATAATGCAGAAACATTTTACCAACATGATTTGCCTCTAGTGGAACTGATTGAGTGATAAACACAGCTGAAAGACAAGATAACAAACCTACGATCGCATAAATTATTATCGGCCAGGTGAGAGGGTTATTTTTTAAACTAACTCTTCCTCTTATTAAATAAATCCCAAATGTAATAAACGCTAGAAGTATCAAAATATCTTCTAAACGAGCCCTGACAATATAGCCGGGGAGAATATCAAATAAGGGAAATTTTGGATAAACAGGTATAAAAACTATTAGAAAAATAGCAATAAATTCTAAAAGATGATTGTCGACAAAATTAAGTAGTGCTTTCACGAATTTTACCAAATGGTTTTAAATACTTGTTTGTATGTCAATTTTCTTTGTGCATTTCTAAGGATTATCCCAAAGATAATCAGTCTTAGCAATGTGCCTATAGTTAATATTAATTTAATCAGCCAGTATTTTATAAGATTAAAGTTCGTTTTTGATACGAACAATAATCCCTTAACCTCACCAATTAAGGCGTTGCCCTGTAATCCTTCTGAGCTTTGCTGGCCGATATGTATAACTCGTACGTCGGGGTAAAAATACGTTTTAAACCCTTTTTTTTTGGCTCTTAGACAAATGTCGATATCTTCAGCATATAAGAATATTTTTGGATTAAATCCCCCAAGCTGTCTAAATGTATTTCTTTTAAAAACCATCATCGCTCCAGTTACCCATCCTGTCTTTTTGGTAGTTTTATAAAAGGTGTTTGATTTTTTGTGAAGTGAAGGAATTATTTTGTTTAAAAATGGAATATCATCGACAAAAAACATCCAAAACCAAACCGAAAATATGCTTGGCAAACTGCCATGTGACTGCTGAAGTTGATAATTTGGATAAAGGATTTTCGCCCCTAATATTGAAATCTTTTTATTGGAATCAAAGACTTTTTTAATTTTAGGAAGAATCTCTTCAACTTCGTATGCATCTGAGTTAAAAACTACAAAGAATCGGCCTTTTGCTTTTTCTAGTCCAAGGTTGTTTGCCCTTCCAAAACCAAGATTCTCGGGGGCAATAATAAACTTGACACTTTTTGGCAGGTTTTTTGAGAGATATGACTGACTGCCATCATTGGAATTATTGTCTACTACAATTATTTCGTATTTTGATTTTTTTTCATGAGAAATTATTGACTTAACCGCTTCGAGTGTTAGTTTAGGGGTGCGAAAATTAACAATAATGTAACTAAAATCAATCATTTGTTATTGGAATAGTTTTGGTCTCCCTAGTCTGTATTTGTACTCTTTTAAGTTTCTGTCTTTAATATATTTAGCTGGGACACCACCAACTAAAGTCGATGGTTCAACATCCTTAACGACAACCGACCCAGCTGCAATAACTGCACCTTTTCCGACAGTTACTCCAGGAAGGAGTGTTACTCTTGGTCCGATAAAAACATAATCGTCAATGGATACTGGCGCATTAGTCGCTGTAAAATTATTGCTTTCAATGTCGTGTTCTGAATTATAGATTCTAACTTCAGAGGCAATATCAACATGACTTCCAATCTTTACTGGAGCTCTCCCATCAATAAAGGCATGATCGCCAATAATGGACCCACTACCAATACTAATGTTCTTGGGTAAATAAAATCGTGCACCGTAATGAATATAAGATTTTGAACCTATTTTTATTCCAGAAATTCGATAGAAGAAATTTCTAATACTGTGCGAAGGTATTATTCCGATGAAGTTTAGAATCATTAACCAAAAATCTAACAAATAACTATTTATACGTTTAAGTATTTTGATTATTATTTCTGAACCACTTAACGATTGCCCATTTTTGTCAGTTATTTCAATCATATGTTTAGTCTACAATACTTGAGATAAACTCGTAAGTTTCTTTTGCATTTTCTCGCCATGAAAATTTTGCTATCTGTTTTTGAGAATTATTAATCAAAGTATTTCTAATTTTTTTATTATTTTGTAAAATCGAAATTTTTTCAGCAATGTCTTTTGGATTATGAGGGTCGATAAATAATCCGGCGCTGCCTGCTGCCTCTGAAAGGCTTGAGTTTTCTGAGACTATAACAGGGCAACCGCAAGCTAGAGCTTCCACTACTGGTATACCAAATCCTTCATAAAACGACGGAAGGATTAAACAGTCGGCAAGTGAAATAATTACTGGTAATTCCTCATCTGACACATAATCGGTAAAGGATATTCTATTCTTGAATTTTTTTGCGGTTTCAAAAATTGGATCAAAAAGCCAACCTTTTTTGCCAACTACAACCAGATTAAAATTTTGATTGTATTCCATTGCTGAAATAATACCTTGAATATTTTTTCTTGGCTGTACAGTCCCTATAAATACAACAAATTTTTTGGGTAATGAATATTTTTTAATAACTAACTCTTTGAATTTTTTATCTGTAATTTTTTTGAAAATGCTGGAATTGTATCCTGGATAAATTACTTTAATTGGTTTATTTAAATCTGGATAATAATTCAAAATGTCATTTCGCGTGGAGTTGGAAATAGCAATTATTCCATCGCAAGATCTTAATGAAATATTGGTCCATTTTTTTAATTGGATTAGATCTTTTTTGGCAAAATGATCAGGGAATTTTAAGTATGCTAGGTCAAAAATTACAATTATTTTTTTAATTCCTTGAATGTTTGGAGTGTAATGACCTGGCGTAAATAAGACTGAAATTTTTGGTTTTTTGAATTTAATTCTTAAAGGCAAAGCGAAACGTGTCCAAAATTTTTGAGGGCCAAATACTTCATATTCAATATTTTCTCCTTGAGGCATGTGCGAAAGTGGTTGAGATTTAAGTAATATCCTAAATTTTTTTTTAGGATAGGATTGGGTCAGGTTAATGATTACCTGTAATGCATAGTGATTACTACCAACAGGACGACTAACGTTCGCTTCGTTACCGTCTATTGCAATAAACTTAAACTCTGTCATAAATTGATATTAACTTTTTAGCTGAGTTATTCCAAGAAAAACTTTTAACATGTTCTTTGCACTTTAACCTTAAAATCTTAATCGAATTTGGTCTTATAGATAAAAATTTTATTATTTTTTGAATTAAATCATTTTCGTCTTTTGGATCAAAATACATAGCCACTTGTCCGCCTGCTTCTGGCATTGAAGAGGTATTAGAAGTAATAACAGGAACACCAAAACTCATTGCTTCAATAATTGGGAGGCCAAAACCTTCATATAATGAGGGATAAATAAATAGTGAGGTATTTTTATATAGTGATATTAGCTCACTTACTGATACAAAACCCGTTTGGATAATATTATCATTGACAGGTAAGTGGATATTACCCCAACCTTTTGGACCAACAATAATTAGTTGAAATTTTTTATCAACATTGAATTTGTTAAAGGCTCTAACTAATAGATCAAGGTTTTTCCTGGGTTGCAATGTTGAAACGCTTAGAAAATACGGTTTTTTAATTCCGATTTTTTTTGATACTTCTTCAAACCCGCTTGATTTTTTGTCTTTTATTTTAGTACTTGGGTAAATAATTTCTGTTTTGGAAATATCAAAATCAAAAAAACGAAAAAAATCATCCCTACACGACTTTGATAAAAATGTAATAAATGAAGCGTATTTTACCGCCCTTTCCATACGCACCTGATGTACCCTTACAGTTTTTGGTGTGTGATCATCAGGCATAATTTTTGTTGTTAAGTCATAAATAGGCACAATAACTTTAATTTTTCTTGACCGAGGTGTTAACCAATCAGAGCTAATAAAAATATCAACACCCCAACAAAAATAATCAATTGGTATGTTTAGTTTATGAAAAAAAATTTCAAATATAGAAACTGGTAATGGATAAATTCTTGTTTTAACTTTTGGATAATTTGAGCAGAATTTTTTTAACTTGAAGTAACCTCTTAGACTTGTTCCAAATAATAAATATGTGTTTTTATTATCTAGATTAGTTAAAGACTCGACCAAATCAGTTGTTAAGTTTGATACTCCTGTTCCATATATAATTTGTGAAATGTCAATTGCAATTTTTTTCATTTTTTTATAAAAATTCTAACACTACCAATTTTATTGAAACTGTAACCAGTAATTTCTGAATAATATGTTTTCAAAAAATTTTCTGTAATTAAATTAGGATCGGTTAAGTCAGACAAGTAACTATAGTAAATAATCTGATTGTGATTTAGTAATGTTTGTTGTTTTTCAATTGGAATACTATTCATTACAAATTCATCCCCAATTCCTAGTGCTTGGTGCATATTATAGTAATAATAAACATCATAAGGAACTTTTGTCGAAAAAACAGATATAGCATTTGGATATCTCGAGATTAAAAAATCAGAATATACTTTTGCCCCTTTCCAATCTTCTCTCCAAAAAATTGGGTTAGTAAAATAGAGAAAAATAAAAACAAAATTGGAAACCAAAATAAATTGAAATCCTTTTTTAATAATTTTGTGGTTTATTTTCAGAGTTATTACAATGAAATATATAAGAGGAATTAAAAAAAGCAGTCTAAAATAAGAGTAGATAGGTAAAATAGCAGAAATTATGATTACAAGTAAAAATGTAGTGAAAAAAGTGATTATTATTGGACTAAACTGTTTTTTTATTAATGAATAAATAATCGCAGCTAAATAAACTATGGTATCTATAATTGCAATCCCTGATGTGAGCACAGCGTAATTAAAATCGACAATCCCCGTAGATGCCTTGATGAAAAATTGAAAAAAGTTTTTTATAAAATTATCGCCTCCTATTACATTTTGCCAACCGCTAAATGATGAAGAGATATTATTCCCTAAAATTAGTTGTGTTTTAAAAATTGGAAATATAAGACCTGAAAGGAGAATCGTAGAAGTTGAAACAAAAAAAATAAAAATTAGATTATTTTTTTTGTTTTTCCATAATACGTATGCCATATAAATTGAGGAACTCAAGACGTAAAGATAAGCGATATAGTTTAGATAAATAATTAAAATATTTGAAATAAAAAATAGAGTTGTATTTTTTTTTGAAAACTTTTTTTTAACAAGGATTAAAAAATATAAACTTAAAACCACCATTAATCCTGTTAAAGAGTACGGTCTTGCTTCTAAGGAATAAATTATAAGAATCGGCGAAGTTGCAACAAGTATTGATGGCCATAGCTGCATGTGTCTGTTTTTAATTACTTCTAAAGATATCAAGTAGGTAACAAAAACAGTTAACACACCTGAAATTAAAGCAGGTAATCGAAAGACAAATTCATCCGCCCCAAAAAGAAGATAAAATATTTTTTGTACAAAAAAATACAATGGTGGATGAAAATCCCCCAATAAAAACCCAGTAAAATATTCTTTTACACTAAAATTAATTGCTGTTTGTGCAGCAATCCCCTCATCTAACCAAAAGCTTTGATTCCAACTCAAAATCCTAAACAGAAATGAAAATATTAAAATAATAATTATTGGTTTATTTATTTTTTTCATGATACAAAGGTTCCTGAGACAAAAAGCGAAAGAAAAAATATTTGCATTAACACAAACAAAATAAATAGAGAATAAATGTATTTTTGTTTTAAGTATGCAAGACATATAAAAACAGGAAACGCTGTAAGAGCGTATCTCGGCATTGAGCTAAATGTTCCTGTTAATGGTGGAACCAATATTACCAGTAAAGTGTAAACAATAAAGGATTTTGGGAGTTTTTTTATAAACAATATTGGAATTGCCAAAAAACTAAGAGTAACAATAAGCTCAGTTAATGCCAAAACGAATGCATCGGACACAAATGAGACTGAAGTTAGTATTTTTATATAACGGAAAATAACTTGTGGTAACAATACAAACTCACTACTCCTAGAATTTCCAAAGTAATTTTGTGCATTGATAAAATACAAAAAATCTCCGTATTTAATTTGAAGAAATATCATATAGCTAGCAAGCCCTAGAGGGATAATCAAAATTGGCAAAAATGTTTTATTCCGTTTATATAAAAAAGTAATCATTAACGCTGGCAATATGAAAATACCTGCTAGGCGAGTTACTGAGGCAAAGGCACCTAAACCAGCTGAAAGAAGAATTTGATTTTGAAAAAAATAGTAAAATGAGGCTAGCGTCAGCATTAAAAATAACCCTTCGTTATACACAGAGTTAAAAAAGAAAGAAAAGGGGTAAAAAAGAATTAAAAGAATCACAATTTCGTATTTAACTTGTGGAAAATATTTTTTAACAATTTTTTGTAAATAAATTAACGAAACTAAAAAACAAATATTGTTAATCGCGATACCTACAAACAATTTGGGTAGTACACCAAAAGATAAAATACTTATTAATAATGGGTAGAAAGGGAAAAATGCCTGAGTGTACTGATTAGAGTATCCATTTGACGAAATATTTAAGTAATGTACACCATCAAACCCTCCCCATATATATGAAGATAATAATTGGTTCTGTTGAACAAGGTTTTCAAAGTAAGGATAGGTTGGATTAAAATCCAAAATTCTAGATAGATATATACCTAAAATGGTTAATATCAGTTTCCATAATATAAAAACGAAAAATACAAATCTGTACTCTTTGTATTTTTTTTTAATGAATGATTTTTTGATAAACATCAGAAGTTAGTTTTGCTGTTTTTTCCCATGAAAATTTTTGATTATTTTTTATGGACTCTTTGGATAATTGATCATATTTAGACTTATCTAGTGAACATATTTTATTTACAGCTTCAGCGATACTTTTTTTAGAGTATGGGTCAAAATATATTGCCGCAGTACCACCTACTTCAGGCAAACAAGAAATATTTGAGGTTGCAACTGGTGTACCACATGCCATTGACTCAAGAATAGGAAAACCAAAGCCTTCATCCCAAGATGGAACAATTGTTAAGTAAGCTAAATTATAAATATCTACCAAATCGTTTGCTGATTCAATTTCACCAATAATTTGAGAATTTTTTGAATTTGCAACTAGGGTTTTAATATTTTTTATTTCAACAGAATCCCCATTAAATGGCCTCCCCGCCAGCATCAGTTTGATTTTGAAATTCTCAGCTGCTTGAATTAATCGAATAACGTTTTTGTTTGGGTTAACATCTCCAAGGTAAAGTACGAACTTATCAGGAAGTCTGTATTTTTTTTTAGTTTTAAATAAATCTTTTTTTGGTTTTTTTTTAAAAATTGGATCAGCTGCAAGAGGAATCGAGTAAATTTTTTGAGGACTAATACCGGTTAGTACAGAAATACGATTTTTCGAGTGTAAACTGTCAGTAATTATTGCGTCGGCTTTTTTTAGTTTATTTTTCTGAATTTGCCACTTAATTGTACCCCTTATACCTTTTGGGAAAATTTTCGGATAATCAATGGGGATTAAATCGTGAACCGTTATAACAGTTGGGAAAGTAAATCTATTGGGAAGTGTTAAAAAAAATGGGTCAAAATATGGATAGTGCACAACACTAGGCTTATCACTCTGACTATTAACCAAATCAACTAGATGGCCTGATTTAAGCGAATTGATTAAGTTATTGATATAAGTTCCAGAGCCCCTTGCTTTATGCCCAGTAATCAAGCGGGTCTGGTCGATCAATACTTTGGTTTTTTGACTCATAATATTTTAAATATGTAGAAATATGGTGAAGTCCAGAATAAAATGAAAAGGCAAAACCTGCCATCCCATCCCTAAACCCTTGATGACGAAAATATAATAAGAAAAATGTACGTAGTGGATAAAATATTAAATTTTTAATAGAGAAACCGAAAGTTATTTTTGTACCTGCCGCCTTAAGATACCGAGCATCCATACTACTATATCTATTTGAACGAATGAGATATCTTGTAAAACTAACATCTCCGTAATGTAACATGTCATTTTTTATCCAACCAATCTCTCCATCTATTTCAATTTGTTCGTGTGTGTTTTTAGCTGGAACAGTACCTTTGCCTTTTTTAAATAATCTAATGACTGGATCAGGATAATTTGCTGTTTTTTTCATCCAGTGTGCTAAAAAGTAATTTTTTCGCGGAATGTAGTATCCAGCATAATTACTACCTTCTGAAATAATTTTTGAAATTTCATTTTTTAAATCTGAGGTTAACTCTTCATCGGCGTCTAATTGAAAAATCCAATCACCATGACATGCTTCGATTGCCTTTTGTTTATTTACATGAAAATGTGGCGGATTGTCTACAACAAAAACCTTTGCTCCAAATTTTTTAGCCAGCTTGACAGTGTTGTCAGATGAAGACCCGTCAAAAATTACGATTTCATCAGCCCAGCCCTTAACAGAGTTAAGTGCGTGTTCAATATTTTTTTCCTCATTGTAAGTTGCCATCGCAATTGACAACTTAATGGTTTTATTTTTTACACTCATTGGAATTAATCATAACAAACTTCGGTCTATTGAAACTATTAAAAATGACTTCGCGATTATCGACTCCTCTGAACTCATTTGGTGTACCAACTAACAAATCAGCGCTACCTGCGTCTGCGCAAGATATGGTTGGTTTAAATGAGATATTTGAAAAACCATACACATTCCACAAACCAGAAGGCTCTGAATTAGCTATACGAGTTTTTATATATTCTTCAGGACTATATTGCCAATAATATAGAATATTTGCATAAGCCCGCCCATATTCGTCAGTAACTAATATCTTGGAATACTCATTTTTAATTTTTTTTAAACTCTCAGACATTTGCTTATATCCGTCTTGCCAGTTATCAGCAAATCTCTGGGGGTATAAATAAATATAATCTATATAAAATATTAAAAATTGAGTCAACATAAGCAGCAGAAATAATGAGGTTAAGATTTTTTTCAGTTTAATTTTTTTTATTTGTTCTAAAATGTACAAAAATCCAAAGGAACTAGTAAGAATAAATGCTGGCAACATATGTAGGGTTCTTAAGGCGTGTGGCGTTTCTCTGGCTACACTTGCAGCAATTGGAGAAAGCAGAATCCAAAACAAAACAAAGTAAAAAAACTTTTTTTCTTTTTTAAACAGATACCACAAACCCAACAATAAAAGCATTAACTCAATTAAATATAACTGCCCCATTTTTTGAGATGAGAATCTAGGATTTACGTCGCCTGTTAAAAATAGGTATTGAGGAGAAAAATGATCTAAATAGTGATTAAAATAATTTTGCGCATGAAATACTCTACGGTTAAAAATTATTTTTGAAATTAACGTGTTGTTATTCTGAGCTTGCAGCTCATTTGATTTGCGAACCGGTTCTGGATCTGAAAAAATATTTACTTCATTAAATCTTAACTGCCCTGAATTAGTTAGCCCAAATGTAACTAGTGGAAAAATTAACATAATTCCTAATATTGCAGAAATAATTAAATATTTTGCATAATTGGCTGAAATTCTTTTATTAAATAATTGCCAAGCTCCGAGAAAAAAAATCCAAATTGGTAAAAAGTACCTTGTACCGTTGAATGCATACATCGACCCCACAAAAAACAATGCTGACAAAAATATTAATTTTGGTTTAAGTGTTGACCTAATAAATAATAATGTTCCTGCCGTTGCCAGTGAGGCAGCTAAATTAGCTTCGAATGCAGCTCTGGAGAGTTGTATACCCCAAGGCGAGACACAGATAAAAAGCGAGGCAATTAGCGGATATTTTTTATTTTTCGGGGTAATTTCTTTAGCTAATAAATAAATTAATAATATTAATATGGTTCCTGAAATTATTGAGGTTATTCTGACAGTTAAATAATTTAGACCAAACAATTTAACAAATGGTGCAGTCAAGTAAATATATAACGGAGCCTTGTAGTCTCCGTATGCGGTGAATGCTTGAACCGGTAGTAAGTTGCCGTGTTCGTCTTTTAATGTTTCGGCGATTGAATAACTGTTATAGCCAATTGAAACCTCGTCCCAATACAGTGATGGAGGGGCTTGAAAAATACTAAATATTCTTAAGAAAAATCCAAAACATAAGATTAAGATAAGATACTTATTATTACTAATTAATTTTTTCATATTGTTCAGAATCAGTTATATCAATAACCACATCATTATTCGGGGATAATATTCTCTTAATAGGTGTTGCCAAAAATTCGTCTTTTTCACCAACTAATAATATTTTTTTATCTTTATTAAGATTTTTTCGATTAATATTAATAAAACGATATTTTCCAAACATA
>CAYROP010000002.1:0-47345 GCA_964426075.1 uncultured Gammaproteobacteria bacterium
AATCCAAAATCTATTGGCATGCCACAGGATACGGCGAGAACGAACTAAAAAATCCTATGAAATTTGAACATTTTGGTATAGCTCCAATCGAAGCAATATCAGCTGGCTGTAAACCTGTACTATATAAAGGAGGTGGACTTCCTGATATTATTAGTACTCTTAATTTCGACCAAGACTGCTTATTTTCATCAGTTGACGAACTTACAACAAATACCTTAAAGGTAATAAACAACAAGACAGACTTTGTGCTTGACGAAAAAACAAAAAAAATCTTAATAAACACATACTCTGACAATGCTTTCAAAAAAAATCTTTTTAAAATAATCAATGATTAAAACGATAAAAAACAATTTTCTTATACTTTCAGGATTTTTAGTTGCATTTTTTATCCCGACAATACTATTTCTAAACAGGTTTTTAATACCTGATAGATCATACGATGCCCTTGTTTATCACTTATTTAATGCTCAAAGAGCATTCCATAACTGGTTTTGGCAATTTTCTCCAGATGAATTCTTTCCTCTTGCCTTAGGTAACTTATCAGCATTTTATGACATGTTACTTTATCCATTTATCTTTGTATTCGGTTATCGACTGGGAACATTACCTAATTTATTCGCATTTTTCTTTATCACTTTCATTGCGTACAAAATAGTAAATACAATTTATCCAAACGTTTTCAAAATACACAAAATATTATCAATCGGATTACTAATCAACCTGACAGTCATTAATCAAATACTTCTAGAAGTCGGAACTTACAAAATAGATATTCTCAATACACTATTACCGCTTACTGGGACATATTTTCTTTTAAAGTTTATTTCTGACAAGGGAACAAGTTATAAATATTTCGCAATCTATAACCTAATATTTATGTTTGTTTTTTATGGCAAAATAACCAATTCAATCATTATTCTGCCAATAATTACTGTAAATTTTTATTTAATTTTTTTCACTTCAAAATTTTCAAAACTTAATTTACTAAAAAAAATAGCGGTTTTTATTTCATCAGGAATCGTAATCTCATCACTTCTTGCAATACACTCATTACAAAACTACTTACTTAGTCAAGGCAACCCGTTTTTCCCATTATATAGCGGCTTATTCAAATCACCTTATTTAGAATACGAAAATTTTGCTGATGTTAGGTGGGGAGGAAAAACATTATTTGACAAAATAATTTGGCCGATTTTGTCAATATTTCAAAACAACAGACTAGGGGAAATGAATACAATTTTTTATGATTTTAAACTTCAGTTTTTTTGGGTACTAGGAATAATTAGCTTGTTTTTTTCAAGAAAAAATAAAATTAAAGATTCAGAGAAAGCATTATATTTTCTGTTTTTCTCTTCAATGTTGCTTTGGTCAATTGTGTTTGGCTACAGTAGATATGCAACATATTCAGAAGTTTTAGGCGGAATACTGCTGTTTAAGTTTTTAGATCTAAAATACTCAAAACAAAAAATTTATTTATTTACATTCTCATGTGTAATTTTAATTTTAATGATTCAAAACTTAAGAATAGTAAAGTTTAACTTTGGATACGATTGGGCATTTAGACCACCTCTTAAACGCAATCTAGAACTTCACAAAACACAAATTCCTTACTTATTTGAAAAACAAATTAAATTACCAATAGATAGTTCTCAAATCGATATTACCCTAAATTGTTTTCTACCAAACAGCGGATTCTACATTCTTTCTAATCTAAAAAATAAACCATTAATAAACATCGAAGAATCCTCAAATAATATTTACAAATTCATGGCGAATAATGAAAAATACCGTTCAAAAGTTCGGGAAAGACTAAACAGTTCAATTAATAAAGAGGAATACAATTTTGCAATCCTACTACCCGACGACCAAGTAGGTAAGATATTAAACACATGTTTCAACACACTAAATAAATATCCAAACACAATTGAAAATATTGAATACACCGACTCGATGATGGGATTTACTCATCAAAAAATTATTATCGTAACTGGCAAAATTAAAATCTAACTTTTTAGATACCAAAGCGGAAGATGCAAAAATATTTTTAATGCATGCTTCATTGTTACACCTTTTTTAACATCAAAATAAATTGTTGATACAAGTAATTCTGTAAATGGAATTTTTTTTCTTCCAACTACTGCTGACATTTCTGCCTCTACACCATACCCTTTAGATGTCCAATTTATCTTATTAAACACATCAGTCCTGAGTGCAATAAATCCGCACAAAATATCTCGTCTTTTTATATTAAACAAATACCTAATAATTAAACCTGCGACCATATTGCCAGCTTTTCTTACTTTTGGAGCATCTGATAATAACATTCGATATCCAAACACAATTGGTGAGACCTCTAAAGCTAGTAAAAAATCCTTAATGTGTTCTGGACTATGTTGTCTATCACCATCCATAAAAATAATTGCTCCAGCGTTATTTTTTTTCGCGTATTTAAGTCCTTGTTTCATTGCAACACCCTTGCCAGAATTTTTTGATAAATCAATAAGTCTAATTTTTTTGTGTTTTTCTTTTTGACTCAAGATAATATCGCGAGTACGATCCTTCGATCCATCATTTACAAAAACTACTTGCGATACGTTTTTTATTGTATTTACTTCCTTAAATAAGTCTTTAATAAATCTTCCGACATATTTTTCCTCGTTATACACAGGCACAACAATAAAAACCTTTTTTACAACCATAAAATTTTATCTTGATATTGTATACTCAAACCCGATGCAAAAAAAAGCGATTAAATTATTCCACTTACACAAATCGAAGTTTTTAAAATATATTTTTATTGGTCTTGCCAGTGTTGGAGTAAATAATATATTTCTTTTTATCCTTGTTAAGATCTATAAATTACCTAGTCTTAACTCAGTAATTATTGCTTGGTTATTAAGCGTGATATTCAACTATATTGCAACCAATCTTTTTACTTTTCAGACCAAAATGTCAAAAATTCAATTGATTAAGTATTTATTACTACTGTCATTCAATTTGTTCGTGGTCAAAACAATAACCACTATTTTATTAAACACAAACTTGGACATCTTTTTTATTAATTTACTAGTTACTGGGGTAATAGTCCCTTATACTTACCTAATTTACAATTACTATATCTTTAAACCCAAGCCAGAGATTATCGATTAACTACTTATATCCATCGGGATTTTTTTTAGTCCAATTCCACTGATCAACAATCGAATCTCTAACAGTTTTTTTAGGAACCCAGCCAAGCAATGTCTCAGCCTTCTTATTTGAAGCGTACAATACTTCTGGATCCCCAGGTCGAGGTTCAACAACACTGTAGTTTAATTTTTTCTCTGCAACATCTTCAGCTAGCTTGAATATCTCCAAGCAACTAGTTGCCTTACCAGTTGATAAATTAATTGGAGTAAAACCTTTAATATTTTTTTCCAAAGCTTTTATGTGTCCAAGTGCTAAATCATATATATCAATATAATCTCTTTCCTGTGAACCATCCTCAGTCTTAAAGTTATCTCCAAACAACAACACTTTTTCTCTTCTACCAACCAATGTTTGCATAACCAAAGGAAGCAAATTAGTTGATCTTGATGGATCCTCACCTAACTCTCCTGTAGGATAAGCACCAACCGCATTAAAATATCTCAGAGCCACAGTCGAAACACCTTTACTAACATACTCACTTGCCAATTCTTCCATTTGAAGTTTTGATTGTCCGTAAGCATTCATAGGATTTTTTGGAGACTCTTCAGTTATTGGCACCTCTCCATTTCCATATACCGCTGCAGTAGATGAAAAAATCAATTGTCTAACACCAAACTCTGCCATTAATTCCAAAATGGTTTTTAAGCCTCCAACATTATTATCAAAGTATTTATCAGGCTCTCGATCAGCCTCACCTACAGATTTATAAGAAGCAAAATGAATAACCCCATCAGGTTTAAATTTTTCAAAAACTGATCTCATACCTTCCTTATCACGAACATCAAGTTTTTCAAAACCAAAATCTTTGCCAGTTACTTTCTTAACCCTATCCAATGCCTGCATATAACCTCGCTCCAAGGTATCAACCACACAAACTTCATAACCATGATTCAACAACTCCACCAATGTAATTGATCCAATATAACCAGCTCCACCAGTTACTAGTATTTTCTTCATAAATAACTCCTTAGTTTTATTATCTCTTTAAATGATCTTAAAATCACTTTTATATTCGCACCAGTCTGAGATCCTTTTTTCCTTGGCAAATGCCTAACAGGTAACTCAAGAATATTATATTTCTTTCTTTTTGCTTTAATAATTATTTCTGCTGAAACCAATGCACCCTTACTACCAATCGGTTTAATGTTTTGATAAACCTCTCTTTTCATTAACTTAAAAGCACAATTAACATCCCTGACCCAGAACCGATAAATTATTTTTACACAAAGATTATAGATACTAGAATTTAACTTTCTAACAAAAGGATCGGCTCTTTTTTCTCTATAACCAATTACCATCTGATATCCATTAGAAGCATTAATGAATTTTTTAATCTGCTTATAGTCGAATTGTCCGTCGCTATCAGCAAAAAAAATCCAGTCTTTTTTCGACGCCCTAAGACCAGTCGCAATCGCAGCTCCATAACCCATATTTTTTCTATGTCTTACCAGTCTTATCCGATCGTTTGTTTTACCTAAAGCTCTCACAATTTCTGGGGTATCATCCGTTGACCCATCATCCACAACGATCAATTCAAAACTAATATTTTCAGGAATGGCTTTAATTAGAGCATTAACCGACTTGCTGATATTTTCAGACTCGTTATAGGCAGGAAGAAATACAGACAAAGATCTTATGTTACTTTTCACAAAATAGGTTTTGCATTAAACTAAGTAATTGTATTTAGATTCGAATATTATTTCAATTACATATGAAGGGGAGAATTAAAAAAATATTCCACGACAACAAAAAAACATTCGGTAAATATTTAATAACAGGTAGCGCCACCTTAGCTGTCAACAATCTTGCCCTCGCACTTATCCTAGTAACGCTTGATATTGAAGAGCTTTATTCAGTAATTTTATCTGCTGTTATTACAGTTATCTTTGGTTTTATCGTCAACTCTCTTATTACATTCAAATCAAAAATGAAGTTATGGAATTTTGTAAAATACACACTTCTTGCTGGGCTTAACATCGTAATTATCAAATTCACTACAGTATTTTTCCTGTCATTTGGAATTAATGTATTCGTAATCACTATTCTCAACACCACAATAATCGTCCCAATCAACTACCTAGCATTCAAATATATTGTATTCAAGTAACACTATGGAGCGGGGGACGGGATTCGAACCCGCGACCTCGTCCTTGGCAAGGACGCATACTACCACTGTACTACCCCCGCATAATCAACTTTTGCGCCCGCCAATTTTACCCCGCATCACTCATAAGGTGCAAGACTTATAAAAAATGTCCTGTAGTAGTTGACTAACCAAATATTTATAGCTAAAATCCCAAACTGCCAACTAAGGCAAGAACCTTAACCAAAAGAAAGAAGGTAAATCAAAAATGTCAGAACCCGTAAGGGTAGGCATCAATGGCTTCGGACGCATCGGCAGACTCGCTCTACGTATTTTCGAAGCAAAGTACAAAGGCGTTCTCGAGGTCGTTGCCATTAACGACCTTTGGCCACCTGAAGTCCTCGCACACTACTTCGAGTTCGACAGCATCTACCGCGCCTATCCCGGCACGGTCAGTGCAAATATCGCAACCGAAGGCGTCCGCGGCACGATCTGTGTCGATGGACGCAACATCGTCGTGTTCAACGAACGCAACCCATCGAACATTCCCTGGTCAGAACTAGGTGTGGAAATCGTCATCGAAGCCTCAGGCTTTTTCACTGACGCCAACCTGGCTCGTGGCCACATCGACGGTGGTGGCGCCAAGAAGGTGCTAATCTCAGCACCAGCCAAGAACGAAGACATCACCGTTGTCCTTGGTGTCAACGATCTTCTGCTCCGCCCAGAACACGCAGTCATCAGCAACGCCAGCTGCACCACCAACGGCCTCAGCCCTCTGGCTCTGGTCTTGGAACAAAGCTTCGGAATCGAAGCAGGGATCCTCACCACGATCCACTCCAAGACCGGCACACAAAGCCTGACCGACAGCCCGAAACCGGACTTTGGGGACGGCAGGGACGGTTCGACCAACATGGTACCGGGTGATACCGGCGCAGCCAAAGCCGTCGAACTCGTCATTCCCAGCCTGAAAGGCAAGTTCAAGGGTATTGCTGTCAGGGTTCCGACCGCAACGGTTTCCCTGATCGACTTCTCGGTCCTCCTTAACCGGGAAACGACCAACGAAGAAATCCGTGAAGTCATGTTGGCCGCAGCCAATGGACCACTTCAGGGTATCCTCGACGTCACCGACAAGAGGCTGGCATCATCGGACTTCATCGGCAACAGCTTCTCCTCGATCTTCAGCTCAGTCAACACTCAAGTCATCGGCCGGCTGGTGAAAATCCTTAGCTGGTACGACAACGAGTGGGGATATGCCACCAGACTCTGCGATCTTGCCGCTCTGGTAGCTTCCATGCTGGTTGCTTCCATGCTGGAATCAGCCAAGCCGAACAACTAGATCGGCTCAACTCCTAAAAAGCAGGGGATACTCATCTAACCAATGAGTGTCCGCCTGCTTTTTTTATTTTCAACCCATAGCAATATTGACAAAGACTGTGAATTGTTCGAATATAAAACTATATCTAAACTAAATGGAAAAAGAGTCTACTAGAACAAATGATTTTTCAGCTGTAGGAATACTTATTTCCTTTTTACTCGCGATTTGTCTACTATATTTTGCTCAATTTTTTATTAAAGATTTAAATAGTCTTTACAATGGCACACAACCAATCAGACCAAATTTTGAGAAAATAAAACCTCAAATCCTTGATCGTAGTGGCAATGTCAACTTACCCAACCAAATACCTCAATCAAACGACAAAAACTTCACATACAATGGTGTTAGCTACACTACATATACCGAAGCAAACGATGCTTTTGAAAAACAAGAACTTCTGCCTTACCAAAGCCGTAAACTAGTTATTTCCGCTCTTGTTAATATTCCACTCTTTGTTATTGCAACCGGACTATTTGTCTCATTGGGGCGCAAAAGAAGTTCTTATAGAGTTGTAACAGGGTCGTTTTTTGGCTCAATGTTCTTATCAATTACAATTCTTTTAGTCGAACTAGCCTCAATGGTTTATCGTTATAATCAAAAAATCGCAACCTACGGCATTCTTAGTGTTTTAATTTTAGTTTTTGTTGTTACCATCGTATTTATTCAAGATAGACACCGCAGACCAAAAGCTAAGTAGTCAGCAATAATCACAAACCTTGAAGCTTAATCAGATAGTCTGTTAAAATCACCTTTGAATTTCAATGAAAAAAATCTCATTGAATTACAAAATCTGGTTTTGAACAAGCTATGCTTGTCAAAACTTTCCTTTTAGGAAAAGGGATACTAAGGAAAAATCTTGGTGTCTCCTTTAACAAAGCCGAGGTAGCAAAGTTGGTCAATGCACGCGTCTGAAAAACGCGCCATGTCAGTTCGATTCTGACCCTCGGCACTTTAAAAAAAATGGTGAGGGAAGAACGAAAATCGAGTTTACGAGATTTTCCTTCTGACCCTCGGAACTTTTTTACTTGCAAACAATCCCATAGTTTTGATATTAACTAGATTGTGATAGAATTCCTTTCGGTTTAACGACCATAATTCGCACCATAACAATAAAGGGGACCAACCCGAAAGGACGAGTGGCACACGCATGCCTCATGGTTATGCCGCCAGAAACATGCCCGACTTCGATCGAAGCAGGGTAGTATTTTCAACCCACGGCATCAAACACCTGCATCATCTCGGCGACTTCTACAACGCCCTTTTCACCCGAGATCCGAACGAAACATTCGCCATCAAGGTCGACGCTGAAATTTCGGCCTTCGTCGGGGTCGGCGCAGTCATGACCAATGCGAATCAGATTCGCTACGGCAACA
This sequence comes from uncultured Gammaproteobacteria bacterium, assembly GCA_964426075.1. Taxonomy (GTDB): domain Bacteria; phylum Patescibacteriota; class Microgenomatia; order CAYQLK01; family CAYQLK01; genus CAYQLK01. Next base: position 8,021 of record CAYROP010000002.1, read on the forward strand.
CTCCGCCAATTATGCTCGACATCAAGCTCGGCGATATGCCCTCCGTGGTCGCAAATGCCGCCAAGGCACTCAGTGAAGTCCACGAGCCAGTAGCCTTCACCGTCAATCCAAGCTCCGGCATGGCAAGTCTTCACGCCGCAGTCGAAAACCGCGGCGTCTGCCAGATCATCGTCTCGACGGTCAACACCTCACTCAGTGACGACGACTGCCGACTGATCTACAACCGTGACCGAACAAGCCAAGTCATGACTTTTGCAGAAATGGCTGCCGAAGCGGGCGCACAAGGCGTAATTGTCGGCGGATGGGAAATCGAGCTACTAAAAAAACTCGGCATCCCTTCGTCGCTCAAAATCTACGGCGCAGGAATCCGGCCCACCTGGTTCACCAACCGTGGTGACAACTACCGTACCGTTACGCCAACAGAAGCCATCCTTCAAGGCGCAGACAAGATCATCGTCGGCGGACCGGTTCTCAACCAGAACGACCCAGAAAGCAAGCGTAGCGCAGCTCTAAAAATCCTGCGCGAAGTCAACAAAGCAATCGGGGTTCCGGCCCTAACCTAAACCAACAAACCCTTGGAGCTATGTGCAATTTGCACCTCTAGCTCCTTTTTCTTTTGCAATGCAAGTTTTTTTTCGCTAAAATCGCCTTTAGTCACCAAGGGCACCTAGCTCAGTTGGTTAGAGCACCCCGTTTACACCGGGGGGGTCGGGGGTTCGAATCCCTCGGTGCCCACACAATTTGTATGATGAGATGTTTGAGGCAAAACCTATATATCTCAATAAACGCCCGGGCGAGTGGCGAAATTGGTAGACGCGCACGCCTTAGGAGCGTGTGGAGTTAAATCCTTGGAGGTTCGAGTCCTCTCTCGCCCACAAAAAACCTACGTTGATAGTGTAAAATCAATAAAGTTACACTAAAAATATTCTTTGCTGCCCAAAAGATAATGATCGAGCCAAAACTGTCCCAGTATATCCAAAACCAACACACCCTAGGCACTTCGAACGAAACAATCAAGTCAATTTTATTAAAAGCCGGCTGGCAAGCAAAAGAAGTTGAACTCGCAATTAACGAACTGACTCTTCCAGTCGAAAACCAGACCCAACCACGGTCCAAATCTTGGTTATTCAAACATCGCTACTACTCACTAGTTACATTTTTAATACTCACTATTCTCACTCTGGGTGGTATTTACTTTTATTTACAAACTACCGCCGATATCCGCAAACTAACCGATATTGTCTATAAGTTTTCACTTGCCAAAGATTTTGAAATTAACGGCGACATAGACTTAACTATTAAAAATGTTAATACATTCAGAGAACTGTCATTTGCTCAACTACGTAATGAAATAATAGAGCCTGCTAACTTTAACTACGGAATCATAAAGGCCAAATTCAGATCGCGCGTCGACACAAATACCAAAACTGCTGGAGATGATCCTTCACCATTCAATAATAGAAATGAAAAACTAATTGCTGATGTAACCATTGAAACTCATCTTAGAAACAACCCTCAAGCATTTTCCAAACAAACCTACTCATTTGAACTACTAAATATTAACCAATCAACCTATTTCAAGCTGTCAGAATATAGTGGCTTTGACAATGAAAAGGTAGCTAGTATTCGTAATCAGTGGCTCAAAATCAACCCGAAAATAATCCGCAGTTCGCTTAATATTGCTACCAAAAACGACCTGACTGGCAACGAACAACCTGTTGCAGGTGTCACTGATGAACAAATACAAAAAACCCGCTTGCTACTTGCCAAAAATCCACCCTTTGACTTCATCAGTACAGGCGAAATCCAACCGCTACTTGAAAACATCGAAATCCAAAGATACCGCTTAAAACTTAATCAACAAAAAATTCAAACTATCCTTTCACAATCTAGAACAAATTTTGCCGATAACGATCTGGCTATTTCTATAACCAAACTGATAGAGGACTATGCAATTGAATTTTCCAACGCTTCATTCGAGATTTTAGCCGATACTATTACCAATCTACCCTACCGTCTTGTTGTAACACTTACTCCAGGTAGTTTCCCTGGGCAGTCAAAAATAGAGAATGCATTAATGGAGATTTCTTTTCAAAATTATCGCCGATCTTTCCCAACTACACCACCAGAAAATTATCTTGACCTTACAATTCCTAAAGAATCAACTTCTTCACCACAATTACCCTAAAAACTAATCATTACGAGATTTGAGTTGATCCTCCCAAGCTTTCCACTCAATCTCATCATCCAAATCAATAAACTCTCCCTTGTACCCCTTAACCATTAAGATATTTTTAATAATCAAATCAGCCAGATGCGGATTTTTGGCCAAAATCGGTCCATGCAAATAGGTGCCAATTGCGTTATTTACCAAACATCCCTCCACATCAGACTTAAAATAGTTACCGTTACCAAACTCAACGTCCCCAAACGGCTCTGAAATTTTTGTTAGGGTGGTATAACCAGAATGATTTTCAAAACCAACGATCTTTTTGGTTAGTCCTAATTTTGGATTTGGCTTAACCACGACATTTCCAACCAGCCTCACATTGCCAGCTTTAGTGCTAACTGGAAAAACCTTTAACCCTTCAAGCTTTTCGTTTCCAAATTCATAGTTTTGACCTAACAACTGATAACCTCCACACACAGCCAAAACCGGAACATTGCGTGTAACTATCTCTTTAAAAAGTACCTTTTTGTTTTTTAACAAATCACTTGCTGCAATTTTCTGGTTACTATCCTGACCTCCACCAAAAAAATAAAAATCAAATTCTTTTTCTCTTAACTTATAACCGACATCCACGGTTTCGATCCCCACATCAAATCCACGCATTTTTAATCGTTTTGACAACACCAACAAATTACCATCATCACCGTAAGTGTTCATTATTCTGCCGTACAAATGTGCTAGTCGTATTTTCATTTTAAAAACCTACGATTGAAGTTTATATATTTGGATTTTAAAACAGGACGTAGTGAAAATTTATAAAATAACAAGCTGGCCGAAGTTATAAATAAATTTGAATGAGTAACTATTTTCATTTTTTTAAACCTACATTAAACTTCTTATAAATAATCAAGGTTTTAAAAAAAGAATGTGTAGATAAAACTGAGATAAAATTTGTTTGAGGCAGAATTTTAGCGAATTTTAGCGAGCAATTATTTTCTTTCATATTCTCCTAAATTAAACTTCTTATAAATAATAACTATTTGCTTCTTTTTTCAAAAATATCCATAGACTCCATTAGTGCTGTATAGGTCGGCAGGTAATAAATCGCATCAGTATTTGTCTTAACTGCTTTTTCAAATGCACTCTTAAACCCATCAACTACCATAATTCGCTCTGGCAAGACACCGGCGGATTTAATCCTCAAAGCCATATCCCATTTTCTTTGTCCAGTAATTACAAAGGTAAAAGTCTTAGACCTTAACACAAAATCTTCAAAATCCACATCCCAAATCCATGAAGTATCCCTACCATCAGCAATCTTAGAATTAAGACCCAAAATCAAAGTATTGTTTTTATTTTCTTCGACAATTGCCTGTAATGCCTGTGACATACCTGTAGGATTTTTTACCAAAACGGTTGTTATCTCCTTGCCACCAAAACTCATTTTTTCGTACCTACCAAAAGGCACCTTGAACTCCTTGGTTGCTAAAGCAAAATCATTAACCTTAACATTTAGTAATTCTGCAGCGGCAAATGCAGCTAGTTCATTATAAATATTATAAAAACCTCCACTGATTCGTGGGAGTTTAATAATATTTTTACCTCTCTTTACATAAATATGTCCCTGATCAAAATCGATAATTTCATATTCAGCTTTTGGACTTCCAAACTTACATTTTTGACAACTAAACTCTCCTAGGTGTGAATACAGTGGGCTCTTAAACACTAACTCACCAAAACAGTATGGGCAAGAAATTGCATCTTTGGTCAATTTTTGAGTGCTTGCAGGCAACTTGGTCTTAACTGCAAAATATGTAACATTTTCAAAATTTCTAGCAATTGCCACCATATACGGATCATCTGCATTAACAACCAATCTCAAATGTTTCTTTTTTTTAATTGCCTCATATATTTTTTTAGCCGTTGAGTCTATCTCACCATATCGATCAAGTTGATCCCTAAACAAATTAAGCAAAACCACAACATCTGCATTTAAATCCGGCATCATTTTGGCAAAAGCCGATTCATCAGTCTCCCAAACGGCCATTGTCGATCCAATTTTCCCAAATCCGGACAAATAATTAGCAATTGAGGCAGCCAAACCTCTTTCCAAATTTGAGCCTGTTTCGTTCGAGATTACTTTCTGTCCTGATTTTCTAATTGCTAAAGTCAAAAGTTTGGTCGTAGTTGTCTTGCCGTTTGTTCCGGTAATAAACACACTTCTTTCAAAATATTTATGAGCACGTTTAATTAGCTCAGGGTCGAGTTTTAATGCCACCAATCCAGGTGCTGCTTGTCCCTTACCTTTTCTTGTCACACCAATAATTTTTGTTGTCAGTTTAGTTGCAGCCGAAACCGCTACAAACTTTACTCTATCCATATCTAACTATTTTACATTTATTGGAATATTAACCTAAACTATTTTACTCACTCGGTTTCTGACAACTCTGCAAAATATCTCTGTACTCCCTGCGCCCAAGGTCCACCAATCTCAAGCGATGGAGGAGTATATTTTGCCATTATCTGCTCAGGAGTTGTTAAACCTTGATCTAAATAACTTTTCTTTAGCCCTGCTGCCACACTATAAATACCATCTTCCCAGCTATCGAACCTCAATACTTGATCTCCATAAATACCCCAACCCCATGCATTATAAGAGTCAACCGGGATTGCCCGTCCACCACCAGATTCCTTCATCGAAATAGCAGGCAATAATCGCCAGTCTAGTCCATACTTATCAGCAGCTTTAACAAAAACATCTCCGTAAGGGGCAAGGGGAGCCTTGTAGGCTGTTAACCAATTAGTGATAATCAATGATCTTGCATCTTCCGACTCAATCGAGTTACTAATCAATTCAACCTGTTCAGGCAAGGCAGCAAACATTCGATAAGGAGACTCAGTTGCTACAACTTTTACGGACGACTCGATTGCCCGACTGATATGTTTCGTATGAGAAACTTTGTTCGCGGTAATAATCAAATAAAACAAAAATATTGGCGTGACTGTAAGCCAACCAACAGCAAGGAGCAGTTTTTTCATCGTTTGTATAGGGGAAAATTAGGGAAATAAAGACTGCTGCCCAATTTTTTAACCCCACACAATTAGTTTCCCAAAAACTATACTCTTTGTCAATCAATCGAGGCTAAAAGTCCATATTTACACGTGAAAAGACCCATAGTATAATATTGCAAAGTTCCTTCATAAGAATAGGAGTACGGATGTCCCTCATCGACCGATGGACAGACCTTTGGGAAGCGATGAACTTTTCAAGTCCTCGGACTAACTTCATCGCACTCGTCAGCCGTTACGAAGATGGCAAACGCGCCTATCACAACATGAAACACATCCAGCACTGTCTCGATGAGCTAGACAAGGTCAGAGAACTGCTCGCCGACCCGCACGCAGCAGAACTCGCGCTCTGGATGCATGATGTGATTTACGACCCCAAGCGAGCAGACAACGAAGAACGAAGCGCCGAGTTTGCTCTAAGGTGTCTGATCAGTTCCGGCGCAGCGCCTCAACTAGTGCTCAAAGTCGTCGCGCACATCCTGGCAACCAAACACCACCGTGTGATCACCAACGATCCCGACCAACCGTTCGTCCTCGACTGCGACATGGCCATCCTTGGCCAGCCCAATGAGGCCTTTGACCTCTACGACACCCAAATCGCTCAAGAATACGGTTTCGTTCCACAGGAGCGCTATCGCCAAGGTCGCAGCTCGGTTCTGCAAAACTTCGAGCGCCCGATCTTCAAAACTCCTTTCTTCCGCGACCTCTACGAAGAGGCGGCAGAACTAAACATCAAAAGAGCCATCCAAAGGCTCAGCTAACACCTCAGCAAAAAGCCGTAGCTGGACTAACCAGTCTACGGCTTCTTTTTTTGTGGGCGAGAGAGGACTCGAACCTCCAAGAGCATAAGCCCACAGCGTTCTGAACACTGCGCGTCTACCAATTTCGCCACTCGCCCAAATATAAATAAATTTCAATAACCACAAAATTCTATCAAAATAAATTTTTTCTTCCCTAACTTGAAATAAACATACGACCTATAGTATAATTACTTAAAGTCCTTTAGGACTAAAGCACATTCTAAATTAAGAGGAGCAGGCTAGAGATGAATATCGCATCCTTCGCGACCAGGCCAATCGGCGTGACCGGCACCCAGTACGACTGGACGGAATCAACCGAAACCCAGTACTTGGTAAAGGAACGCCTCAGGATCGCAGGCGACGTCGCCAGCAACAGGATCGGACTCAGGGTCACTCTCACAACCGGCGAGCAGTTCGCTGGGCAAGAAGCCGTCAACCAGATCCCGTATCTGGCCATCTGCTACAAACTCAGCAAAAACCCCGCCAAGCTCGTCGTCCGCGCCGTGATGCTTGATCCCAAGGTCGGACCAAAAGCCAGCTGCATCGCTGCCATCAACAAATGGCGCGCAATCGAGCAGCGCGATACTGAAAACGGTGAAATGGTCGAAGCCTACTACTTCTACCACGACACCTCGGTCGACTGGATCAACTACGAACTGCCCCAGGCAGTACCCGCAGCGTAAACCATTCGCCACACCTTCGCTTTGGAGAGCCAGTAAAACGGCTCTCCTTTTTCATGGCAATTTCACCCTTAATTTGCTAAAATTTCACCGCTACTTATAAGGATATGAAAAGAGGATTACTAAGGAGAAACCTTGGTGTTTCCTTAGAGTTATGGGCGAGTGGCGAAATTGGTAGACGCGCAGGCTTGAGGGGCTTGTGGAGTCAAATCCTTGGAGGTTCGAGTCCTCTCTCGCCCACAAAACATTACCAACACTAATTTGAGCACAATTTCTAAAAAATTTAGGGTAAACTTAAAATATTAACGAAAAACTTTTAATGAGTATCAAAACCTTACCACTGATTTTTATATTTACTTTGATCGTTAGTATTTTCCCCTACAAAATAGTTTTTGCTCAAACTGAAAATACCCCTTACCAAGACTATCTTTTCAACTACAGTAGATATCAAGCTGAGCTTAACAAACTAACCACAGCCAAAGCAGCCTACAAAAAAGATGCCTCACTACAAAATCTCACCAATCTTATTGAAACTACCAAAACAACCTATCTAACAATTGGCGATACTATGATCGCTTACAATAACTTTTTACAAACCGAAGTCGTTAACACAAATGTCGTTCCACAGGAAACGATGAGTTTTTTTAATACAACACTTAGTACGGTTAACACTTGGTACATCGACCAGAAATCGACAATAAACAGTAATCAACCAGACCTTAAAACCATGCAAGCAACAATTAATACCTACCACAAAGCTCACGAGCCGATTTTGCTTAAAGTTAATCAACTTAGATTAATTGCCAATTCAGCCAGAATTGCAAAATTTCAAGATGAAGCCAAAATCCTCCTCGCCAAACTATTCACATATATAAACAGCAATGTTTCGACCCCTGACCCAAGGCAAGAAATCTGGCGAGCACAAATTATTGAAAAAGTCGACAATACTAACTTGCTAATCAAACAAAACTTCGAACTTATTCCACAAGTCAACAAATTAACAGGTGGCAACCAAGCCAACAGCCAAATCGTCAAAAATGCAAAGGCAGCGATTGAAAATATTAATAAAACAGCTAGCTATCTAAACGAAATCAATAACACACTATGAACCCAGATTTACTTCCACCAACCAATACAAAACCTACACCTAAAACCGACAAACAACCTGTCCAGGCAAGTAATAATTCATCAGAAAACAAAACTTCCGACCCTAAAACAAACACGAGCCAAAACACAACTAAATTTTCGCTTCCCAAAAATCTTCCTAAGTCAGTTTATTTATTAGTCATACTTGTTACTACCACGATAGTTTTACTTACAATTGCGCTACTTCTACCCAAAAATAACTCTTCAGAAAAAACAGCTATTCAAACCGATAATATTCCTGAACCTGAGATATCCGTTTCATTCAGTCAGGAGACCAAACAAACACCCTTCGCTAACGAGATAACCACATTCAAACAAAATAGTAACGAATTAGACTATAATTACCCGACTTATAATCTGCCAATTATCGAAACAGAAATTAATTTAAGCAAATGAAAATATTTAGACTACTGACTTTTAAAAAAATCTTAATCTTAATTGTCATTATCATTGTCGGATTTTTTGCATACAATTCACTGAAACCAAAAGTCACTGAAATCGACGCTGAAGTAGTTAAAATTTCTGATGTAACTCAGGAAATAACCGCCGACGGCAAGATCAGCTCAGGAACAAGCTTCACTGCGTCCTTTGAACTTACCGGTAAAATAACCTACCAACCATTCAAAGTTGGCGACAAAATTACCAAAGGTACTAGACTTGCTTCGATAGATAGTAGTAGCTACAGGCTTGCTTACGACAGAGCACTCAAAGATTTCACACTCTCTTACTCATTACTTAATGAGTACGAACTTTCACAAAAAGATAAACCACTATCTGACCAAAGCAAACTTGACCGCAAACAAGTTGACATTCCGCTTCAGCAAGCTGAAAGCCTCGTCCAAGATGCAAGGAATAACTTAGCCAAAACCAGTATTTACTCTCCAATTTCGGGAACAATTACTTCTGTCAGCAAAAAAGTAGGCGAAACAGCCACTGCCACACAAACTGTTCTTACAATCCAAACTAATGATAATCCAGAATTTACCGCCGAAATCGATGATGTAGATATTGTCAAAATAATAGCCAGCCAAAAAACTGAAATTATCCTTGACGCATATCCAGACGACAAGTTTCTAGGAACAGTCACCGAAATTGCCCCATCAAAAACCAAAAACCCTAACGGCATTGACGTTTATCTGATAAAAATTGCTTTTGCCACATCAGGAAAAACAGTTTATCTAGACCAAAACGGACAAGCTTCAATTATTCAAAAAAGACAATCAAATGTACTCAATGTTTCAACTTCAGCAATTATTGAAGATGGTAATCAGAAATATGTCTACTTAATAAAAAATAACAGAGCAGTTAAAACTCCAGTCACCACAGGTCTTGAATCCGACTTCGAAACCGAAATAACCTCTGGACTATCAGAAAACGATATTGTCAGCGTTACCAATCAAAATCTTACCGACAATGCCCGCGTCAAAATCAACTAACACAATTATTGAGCTCAAGAATGTTTCAAGGATTTACAAACCAGAAGCAAAAAAAGGCAAATCAGATTCCAAATCTAACAACGAGGAAATTACAATCAAAGCTCTGGATAATGTCAGTCTAAAAATCCATCAAGGTGAACTTGTTGGGATAGTCGGCCCTTCAGGATCTGGCAAGTCAACATTAATGCACATAATAGGCCTGCTCGACAAACCCTCCTCTGGACAAGTTATCGTCAGCGGCAAAAATATTGAAAACTACTCCGAAACCCAAACTGCCTATATCCGCAACAAAACCATCGGTTTTGTATTTCAGCAATTCAACTTACTACCCAGAACAAGTGCTATTGATAACGTCAAACTACCTCTAACTTATTCTCGAACTTTCACTGGTAACCAAACCGAAAAAGCAGTTCAGATTCTTACCGAGGTTGGTCTTGGTGAAAGACTCAAAAACACCCCAGGCCAGCTTTCTGGTGGCCAACAACAGCGCGTTGCCTTTGCCAGAGCTCTTGCTAATGATCCAGATATATTACTTGCCGACGAACCAACCGGAAATCTCGATTCCAAATCCGGTGCTACTATTTTGGATCTAATCAAAAACCTGCACAATAAAGGTCGAACAATCATAGTCGTGACTCACGACCCCTCAATGTCTAAGTTTTTTGACAGAACTATTACTATAAAGGACGGCAAAATAGTGAATAATAAATAAAATGAATTTTGCTTCAACAATTCAAGTCTCCACCAAAGCAATAATTGTCAACAAAGCCAGATCATTTTTGACAATGTTAGGAATAATTATCGGAGTCTTTGCAATTATCCTGCTTGTTAGTATCGGTTCAGGTATCCAAAATTACATAAACAAACAGTTCGAAAATCTCGGAACGACTTCAATTTTTATTCTTCCTGGAACTGGCGGAGTTTCGAGCGGTCCGCCAATTGGCAATGTCAGCAAGTTCGATCGTGAAATAATAGATAGGCTCAAAAGGGAAGAGGGTCGGAGTTTTGATCAGGTTGTGGCCTCACAAGACACCTTTGCTATAGCTAGATTCGGCGACAAGTCAAAAAATATGACATTATCAGCTATGTCCACGAATGGTTTTGATGTCGCTTCGCTCGAAATAGTCAAGGGACGCAAATTTACTGAGGCTGAAGATCGGGCAGCCAAAAAAATCACTGTCCTAGGACCTACACTAGCCAACGAATTTTTTCCCGACTCTAGTCCACTTGGAGAAAAAATAACCATTGGTAGTACTAGATACACGATTATTGGAGTAACCGACAAGCTTGGATCGGTTGCCGGCCAAGATCCTGATAATGCTGCCTATATTCCAATTAATACTTATCTTACCCAAACAGGCAACGACACGGTCTCCTCACTTCTTGTCAGCGCCAAAAGCCAAGAATCTGTCGAACAAACCAAACAAAAAATTAACGACATACTACTTACCAAACTAGACAAGGATGATTTTACAATTCAAAGCCAAGAACAGCTATTATCTAGTATCCTTTCAATAATTTCTTTTATTACTTATGCTTTAGGCGGGATTGCGGCAATCTCATTACTTGTTGGTGGTATCGGAATTAGTAATATTATGCTCGTTTCAGTAACTGAAAGAACAAGAGAGATCGGACTCAGAAAAGCACTCGGCGCAACCCCTGGTGATATTTTGACTCAATTTTTGCTTGAAGCAATGATTCTTTCGCTTATTGGCGGATCAGCCGGCGTAGCTTTAGGATTTTTAGGCTCGATCGGATTATCCCAATTCCTCTCAACTAGCGTCCCATTATGGTCGGTCGTTCTTGCGTTTGGATTTTCAGCTGGTGTCGGAATTATCTTTGGATCTGTCCCTGCTTGGCGAGCAGCGAAGCTCAACCCGATTGACGCACTAAGGTACGAATAAAAATTGAAAATTCAACTAATACTGCTATAATTCATCGGTAAGTTAGTCAAAATGACTACAAATAACGCTACTTTTTCCAGACTGCCCGTCAATCAAGAACGCGACCGTCAGCCTGAGTCGCTTGCTTCCGCTCGTCCAAATCCAGAAATCCTTCCAAATATTTCTGCAAACAGCGATTTGTCAGGTGATATTGAACTAGACTCACTTTTCAATACTGTTCAAGCTGAAATCCGAGAATCAAGTAGGCTTGATGAAATAAGATCCTCACTTTCAAATAACGATCCTGCAATCCAAACAGAAATTGAAGATCTAACCGCCAGGCTTGCCAGTGCCAAAATAAATGCAGGAATTATAGAAACAGAATCTGTAAGCAACACACAAGCCACAATCCACGCCCAAGAAAGATCCAGACTTAGAAAAATGCTTGCTAAATTATTTAAGAAAAATCCAGCCCTTTCTGAACACGCACTTGTAAATAAACGCAAAAAACAACTTGGCGGCATTACCGGAGCAATGACTGGCGATCAGAACAAACTAATGGAACTAAACGGTTCTTCAGCAGTTTTTTAATCGTTTCTTATTTTCACCTCTATTGCCATCGACTCGCTATTTCAATAAAATACCCAAGCTAAAAAAAATATTTTCTTATTATGGTTTTTGGACAGGCTCTGCCTGACAAAAACTTTCCTATTCTAGGAAAGGGAATATTAAGGGGAAACCTTGGTTGCCCCTTAACGTATTAAGGGCTTGTAGCTCAGTTGGTTAGAGCGTTACATTGACATTGTAAAGGTCAGAGGTTCGAGTCCTCTCAGGCCCACCAAAACTAAATCTGCACTCCGTTTTTTTCGAGTTTTCTGGCTTTTCTTTTGGAATGAATTTCGCACCTAAACTCCGGATATCTGTCTTTTGATCTATCATAATTAACTGTTTTGACTATCCGATAACCACGGCAAAGCTTGCCACAATCCACACATCTAACATTATCTCTTATCTCCCATTGAGTGCTTAGAGTACTTGAGGTAAAAATAAAACTATCAACCCAGAAAAAAATAAGTCCACCAATAAAGTTAGCAATCGTTGCCGCAATCCAATCCTCACTAGTACCAAACATTGACGCTGACCCCTTAAAATACGCCACAATCGGAGCAAGTAGAGGTGTAGATAGCTGCCAACGAATTAAATACAGTCCGTATCTTTTAAAATTAATTTTTCTTTTTACTTTTGCCATTTATATGTCTTTGATATTCAGTTTCGTATTGATCGACAATTTTTTCAACCCCAAAATTAGAAATATATTTTTGTGACCAACTCATCCAAGACTGCCTAAGTTTTTTATCAAAGATCATTGATTCTAGTTTTTTGCTAAAAACCACAGTGTCTTTTGGTTCAATTACTGATTTTTGACCAAATCCCTTCATTACCGATCGGTACCCAGAATTATTACCACAAACCACCACTACGCCACGAGCCATTGCTTCAAGTAATACAATGCCAAAACTTTCTCCATAAAGTGCAGGAGAACAAAATACATCCGCTCTGTCATACATACGCACCTTCTCTTCTTCCGAAACAAAACCCAAAAACTTCACATTCGTTATCTTCTTTTTAACAACATACTTTTCCAACTTCTCTCTTTCAGGACCATCGCCAGCTATTTCTAAAAACACATTTTTTTGCTTATTAGACAAAACTTCAAAAGCTTTAAGTAGATATTTCACACCCTTTCGTTTCTCTAATCTTCCGATGTAAATAATAAGTTTTTTCTTCTTATTTGGAGTATTTTTACGCAAATGATATTTTTCAAAATCAACACAATTTGGAATAATCTCAACTTTTCTATTGGTAATTCCTCTGACATAAATTGCTGCTTCATCAGATACCGCCGTTAGTCCATCGATTTTTTTCATTACCAGCCTCGCATATGGCTCAATAACCTGCTCAAGAACTTTTGTCACTTTTGTCTCGGGTAATTTCGCATGAAAGGTCGCAATATTGACCGCATTAGAAGCAGATATTATTTGTGGTGACATCATTGGTACCCAAGGCTCATGGAAATGCAAAATATCAAATTTTTCTTCGACCATTAATCGTCGAATTCTCTTACTTTCAATACTTAAAGAAATCTGAGCCGTAGTCTGAAAAGGGTATTTCATGTCAATTAAACCACCGATAAAAATAACCCCCTTATGTCCACGAACATCAGTTTTCCTTGGAGCTGGAGTAATAATTACTGCAGTATGCCCACGCCTATTAAGCTCTTTTTGCAAATTAAGTACACACTCCTGTACCCCACCATTTTTAAAAATATTGTATGGGCATATAAGGCCAATTTTCATTAAAGCGAAGTATAACAGTATCCAACTTTAGCCTCAACAACCTTGACTTTTCCTTACTTTTCCATAAACTATAGGGCAACTTAGACCTCAAGGTCTATTTTGAACCTTAACTCAACCTAAGCAGACTGGAGTTTCCAAAAGTGTTTACCCTTCCTCTGGTGACTATCTCAGATAGCGACTGGCCAAACGACAACTCCGAACTTGGAGTCAACAACTACCGCCCGCACCCAGGCGACCTCAGCAGGTTTTTGGCTTTCCAAAGCCAAACCTACCTTGGAGCTGGGTATCACGAGCGGTACAACAATCCGATGCTCGCTGCACCAAGTAGCGAAGCAGCAGGTGGCACCATCTACTTCCACAACGACATTCGTCGTGAAGACCTTGCCGGAGTACTCCGCGCACTCGATATCAAAGACCCCCCTGGGGCTCCGAAAAAGTTCATCGTCTATTCGGCCACCAGCCACAAGCCTGGCGAAGACCAATACCTCAAACAACTCAGGTTCGTCAGCCACTTCGCAATGATTTATGGCTTCCACGCCGTCAAAGAACGCGAAGAAGCCGGACTTCCAACTCAAGAGCTCACGCTGGAGGAAATCATCTGGCTTTTCATCCAGAATCAACGCGAAGAGTGGGGAACCAGCTTTACCTCGCCCAAACTCGATCGCCTCTTCGGTGGTGACGGCTGGAATGCCAGAGAAGAACTCTCATTCGGCCTTCAGGTCGAATCCGACTACAACCGCGTCTATCGTCTCTGGAGTAGGGCATGGCTCGTCCACAAGTAAAAGGTGTCGACACAACCAACTACCCAAGCTTTGATGAGCTGTTTAGTCTCATCGAAGAACCTCTTCAGGCTAGCCTAAGGGAACAACACTCCGTATGGCTACCACTGTTCAATGCTTCTCAAGGAGCAAGACACAACCACCACAGCTGGCATCCATTCGGCTACCTCGACCACGTTCAAGAATGCATGGTTTTGGCCGTCTCGCTCTACCAGCACCTTAGCCTCACCAGACCCCTGGATTTCACTCTCAGTTCAGCGCTAGCTGTTCTGTACCTCCACGACATCGAAAAACCTTTCCGCTACGTCAGAGCCGAACCCAACCTCGAAACCAAAGATCAGAGAAAAAAGTTTCGGCGCGAGTTCGTCCACAAGTGGGGAATTCCACTAAGCCCAGCCGAAATCCGCGCACTCGACCTCGTTGAAGGAGAAAACGACGAGTACTCGCCCAACGAAAGAATCATGAAGCCCCTTGTCGCATTCTGCCACGCTTGCGACACCATGTCCGCACGCATTTGGTTCGACTTTGGCATTAGCCGAGTTAAAACCAAATAACTAACTTCAACCAGACCCGCTTTTTACTAGAAAAGCGGGTCTTTTTCATATCTCTCCACGCTTTAGGCTTTTGTTCTGCTAAAATGACAAATATGACAGACAAAACAGTTGATACAGCCGAAAAATATCTTCGGGTAATTGACAGCAAAAAACATATCCTAGTTAATAATTTCCTTGGTGGAATTTCTTGGGCCTTAGGTACAATCGTCGGATTTTTGATAATTAGTATTATTTCTGTCATGATTATCGGCCAAACCGGCGTGTTGTCCAAACTAAGCACTTGGTTTTCGGGAGTCATAGAAAACTCACAAAAAAGTGTCATTCCAGAAGAATTAGAAAACCTTCCAACTAATGTCCGACCAACACAAAAATAAAATAAATATTCATCAAATCCGCCACTCGGCCGCACACCTAACCGCCGCTGCGGTTCTCAAACTGTATCCAGAAACCAAACTAGCCATCGGACCTACAATCGATGAAGGGTTCTACTACGACTTGCTCACCCCTGAACCAATAAAAGAAGCAGACTTAGAAATCATTCAAAAAGAAGCAGAAAAACTAATTAGCCAAAATATTGACTTTATTCGGAGCGAAGTAAGTGTTAGCGAGGCCAAAATTATGCTTTCCAACCAACCATTCAAGCTAGAAATAGTTAACGAGCTCGAAACAAAAGGTGAAACAAAAGTATCTTTTTATACATCAGGAGATTTTGTTGACCTCTGCGAAGGACCTCATGTTGATAACTCAAACCAAATTAAAGGATTCAAACTACTATCTCTGGCTGGAGCCTACTGGCGTGGTGACGAGAAAAATCCTATGCTTACTCGTATCTATGGAACCGCTTTTCATACCGACAAAGAATTGACAGAACACCTTGAACTCAAAGAACAAGCTAAACTCCGTGATCACAGAGTAATCAGTCAAAAGCTTGAACTATTTGATCTTACAACAGAGATTGGGCTGGGTCTACCAATTTGGCTACCAAATGGCGCCACCATCAGAAGAATATTAGATGATCTTGTTTTTGATCTTGAAATAAAAAACGGCTATCAGCATGTTTATACTCCAGCTCTAGGCAACCTCAATCTATACAAAACTTCTGGTCATTACCCACATTATTCAGACACAATGTTCCCAGAGATCAAAGTTGAAAAAGAAACATATCTACTAAGACCAATGAACTGTCCAAGCCATATTGCTGTCTATAACTACAAACCTCGCTCTTACAAAGATCTACCGCTTAAGCTTTCCGAAGCTGGCCAAGTTCACAGATATGAAAAATCGGGCGAATTAACCGGACTTTCTAGAGTTAGAGAATTTACAATTAACGATAGTCATATTTTTACCACTGAAGAAACCCTCAAACTCGAAATTCAAAAAACTCTCGATCAAATTATTCAGTTTCTAGAAATAGTCGGACTTACCCCTGACATATTTGAGCTCGCCTTGCACGACAAAGACGACAAAAAATATATAAAGGACGAAGAAATGTGGAAAAAAGCTGAAAATGTCCTAAGAGAAGTACTTAAAGAACGAAATGTTCAATTTAGGGAAGAAGTTGGTGGCGCAGCTTTTTATGGTCCAAAGATTGATGTTTTTGCTAAAGACGCTCTTGGTCGTGAATTTGCGATCTCTACTTCGCAAGTCGACTTCCATATGCCTAAAGCTTTTGATCTTAATTTCATTAATTCTCAAGGAAAAAAAGAACGCCCAGTTATTATCCACCGAGCAATCATTGGCAGTTTTGAAAGATTTTTCGCATTCTTAGTCGAACATTACGCCGGCGCTTTTCCATTCTTCTTAAGTCCAGTTCAATTTCAAATTATTCCCATATCTGAAAAATTCAGTAGTTATGCAGACGAAGTCGCAAGAACACTAAGCGAACAGCATTACCGTGTCAACATCGCCTCAAGCGACCAAACCATGGGAGAATCAATAAGAAGTGCCACCGAATCAAAAATTCCATACATGATCATCCTCGGCCAAAAAGAGGAAGAATCTCAACTTGTTTCAGTTAGATCAAGAGAAGGTGCCCAATCCAATCTGATCAAGCTTGATGTGTTCCTAAAAACACTATTAGATAAATGATATTGCTCGTCCAACAAAATACTGCTAGAATAGCTCCGAAAATGTTCACATCTCACTCACAAGTCAAAACACAAATTCT
This sequence comes from uncultured Gammaproteobacteria bacterium, assembly GCA_964426075.1. Taxonomy (GTDB): domain Bacteria; phylum Patescibacteriota; class Microgenomatia; order CAYQLK01; family CAYQLK01; genus CAYQLK01. The sequence goes on from CAYROP010000002.1 coordinate 25,062, forward strand.
CTAAAACCTTGCGTTACTTTAAGCTCAATCACCAAATCACCGCTCCCGAAGTCAGACTTATTGACGAAGAAGGCAAACTAATTGGTGTCTTACCAATTGCCGAAGCTCAAGCCAAAAGCGCTGAAGCCGAACTCGATCTTGTCGAAATTGCCCCAAATGCACTTCCACCCGTTGTCAAAATGATCGATTTTGCCAAATTCAAATACATGGAAGCCAAAAAGGAGGCTTTAGCTAAGAAAAAAACTCGTGAAACAGAGCTTAAAGAAATAAGATTTAGTCCGTTTATTGGAGAAGGGGACTTTGATACGAGAATTAGGCGAGCTAAAGAGTTCCTCAAGCGTGGAGACTTAGTAAAAGTAACCGTCAAATTCAAAGGCCGCCAAATGGCTCATCAGGAATTTGGACCAAAACTTATGGAAAAAATCCTGATAGCTCTTGAAGGTATTGGCGAAAAAGAACGGGATTTTAAACAAATGGGACTTCAATTTACAGGTGTTATTAAACCCGCAAAAAGTACCAAAAAATAATTTTAGATTCACTTATTGCAGTAAATAGTATTTTCTACTATCATATTGCGGCTAGTTCGCTAGTATTTTTTATATATGTCAAAAGTAAAAACAAAAAAATCAGCTATTAAAAGATTCAAGGTTACCAAAAGCGGTAAAGTTCTACGTGGCCGCCAAATGGGATCCCATCTTAAGCTGGCAAAAAGTAAAAGCCAAAAAAGAAGACAGGCTAGTGTCGGCAAAATCGAAAACGAAGATGCACGCCGAATCCGCCGCCTAACACTAAACTAAACCAATATGCCAAGAGTCAAAAGGGGAGTCATCTCCCGCGCCAAACACAAAAAAGTCCTAAAAGCCGCTGAAGGTTTTCGTGGACCTAGGAGAAAACTAACCCGACAAGCTATTCAATCCACCCTAAAAGCTGGACAGCATGCATATGCCGGCAGACGTTTACGCAGAAGAGATGCTCGCCGTGAGTGGATTACCACGATTAATGCAGCACTTTCTGGAACTGAATTAAGTTACAGCAAATTTATCGCACTTTTGGTCAAAAAAGAGATCAAACTTGACCGCAAAGTTCTTTCTGATATGATTCTGACTGATCGACCTTTTTTTGACGAATTAGTCAAAACTGTTCAAAAATAAACTATCTACGATATCTTGTTTCTCAAAAAAATATCGAAAATAAGTTATCCTTGTAATTAATGATTGAAGAGATTGATCGCCTCTATGACGATCTAGCTAACCGAATTAATTCTGCCAAAACCGAAACCGAGCTTCTTGCTGTTGAAAAAGCCGTCAAACTGGAATTAAGTAACGCAATTTCATCGATTAAAAACTTTCCACCCGAAAATCGCAGCGAAGCAGGTAAAAAATTTAACGAGCTCAAAAACCTTTGTAACGATCTAATCGAAAAACAAAAAACCACTCTTACAGCTAAAAACAACAAAAAAATTGATTTTACAATTCCCTCAGTAATTCCAACCACCGGTTCACTTCACCTAATTACTCAAGCCATTGATGAAATAACTGAAATTTTTGAAATGCTTGGTTTTACCAGAGTTAGGTACCCTGAAGTAGAAACGGACTGGTACGCCTTTGAGGCTCTCAATATGAACGCCGATCATCCAGCTCGTGACGAGTGGGAAACATTTTTTATAAACAACCCAGAAAACAACAAGCTCAAAAAACCTCAAACCATAGTCCTCACCCCACACACATCAAACGGTCAGGTCAGAGAAATGCAAAGAGTTAAAAATCCGCCAATTAGAATGCTCAATATCGCCAAATGCTACCGCAGACAATCCGACGTATCTCACAACCCTTTCTTTTATCAATTTGAAGGACTACTTGTTGGTAAAGATATTTCAATCTCTCATCTTAAAGGAACCCTAGACTACTTCGTCAAAAACTTCTTTGGGGCAGAAAGACAAACCAGACTCCGACCATATCATTTTCAATTCACCGAACCCTCATTCGAAATAGACATTACTTGCGGAGTTTGCAACGGTCGTGGCTGCAAAGTCTGCAAAGAAGGCTGGCTAGAACTTGGGGGAGCAGGAATGGTCCATCCTAATGTCTTAAAAGCCGGCAATATCGATCACAAAAAATACTCTGGTTTTGCTTTTGGGTGGGGAGTAGAGCGCACAATGATGATGAAAGACAATCTCAATATCGACGATGTCCGCAAACTATACGAACCAGATTTAAGATTTTTAAGACAATTTTAAAATGAATATTTTAGTACCACATTCTTGGCTTTTGGACTTTCTTAAAACTAGTGTGTCACCAGACAAACTCGCCCAAACTGTTTCACTCTGTGGACCGTCGTTTGAAAGATCGCGCAAATTAGGTAAAGAAACTATTTATGATATTGAAATAACCACCAACCGACCAGATACCGCCTCAATTATTGGAATTGCAAGAGAAGCCGCCACAATCTTGCCAGAATTTGGAATCAAAGCTAAATTTGTCGATCCATATCTAAACAAAACCTCATTTTCTGTACAAAAATCGCAAACTCTACCAATCAAAATAAAAACCGCCAAAGATACTGTATTAAGATTCTCTGCAATTGTTATCGACAATGTCGAGGTCAAAAAATCTCCACTTAAAATAGCTAAAAGACTTGAAAGTGTAGGCATAAGACCAATTAACAATCTTGTTGATCTTACAAACTACATCATGATCGAAACAGGTCAACCGATGCACGCTTTTGATTATGATTCTATTCTTGGCCAAACAGCTAGTGTCGAACTCAGTAAAAATGAGGAGATAATGACTACTCTTGACGGCAAAGAACACACACTACCTCAAGGGTCGATAATTATTCGCGACAGTAAACGAATAATTGACTTAGCCGGCATCATGGGCGGAGAGAATTCTCAAATTACCAACCAAACAACACGAGTTTTATTAACATCCGCCGTTTATAATCCTAAAAGAATTAGAGCTACATCACTCAAACTTGCTCACCGCACCCAGGCTGCTACTTTGTTTGAAAAGGGAATCGATCCTGAACAGTCAATTAAAGTTCTCGATCGATCCATAAAACTTTTATCAAAACTTTCACCCAATAGCAAAATAGCCAGTGATTTGATTGATATATATCCAATAACCAACAAAACTAAAACAGTTAGCCTTAATCATGAACTTTTAGAAAAATACCTAGGTATCGAAATCAGCCCAAAAACTGTAGTGAGAATTTTAAACGGCTTACAAATTAACACAAGCTTCCAAACCACACCCAAAAAATACCTAAGTACTATCCCATCTCACAGGTCAGCCGATATGGAAATAGAGCAGGACCTAATAGAAGAAGTCGCTCGTATCTACGGTTATCACAAACTACCTTCAACTCTGCCTCCGCAATTAGAAAAAATTGCCCCAAAACAAACACAATTTGTACTTGAAGAAATTATCAAAAAAATACTCATAAAACATAATTTTAACGAAGTTTATAATAGTCCTATTATTTCCAAAGACCTTCTCGAACAGAGTCTATTCCCAGAAAACAAAATAGTAAAAATAACCAATCCAATTAGTGAAAATATGTTTATGCGACCAAGCCTAATACCATCAATGGCACAAACTGCTGAGCTTAACCTTAAATACACACCTAAATTCAACCTATTTGAACTAGCAAATATTTATATTCCACAAAAACTGTCACCACTTCCGCAAGAAAAAATGCAATTTTGTTTGTATACAAATACTTTTTCTGTTTCAGAATTTAAAGGTATTATCGAACAAATTCTAAGTAGGTTAGGTATTAAATTCGATATTTCATTCGATGCGCAAAATACTGAATTTGATCCCGATCAATCCATAAAATACTTATCCGGTAAATTAGAACTTATAACTCTTGGTGTAGTTAAAAAATTCCACAACCTTGGTTTTTTTGCCATAATCGACACCTCAAACATCATAAAAACAGCAAAACCCAAAGTATCATTTAAACCCATTCCAACCTACCCGCCAACATTCGAAGATATAACGATTGAAACAGCAAGTGATACAAAAATCGGACAAATCGTTTCAAAAATACTAAAGATTAGTCCAAAAATCATAAACATTAGTTATGTCGAAGGTTTTGCCAAAAAAACCAAAATCGCTCACACGTTTAAAATCGAATTAAGAGATAGTAAAAAAACCATCACCAAAGAAGAAGCTACAGAAATTAAGGCAAAAATTATCAATAAATTCAAATAACTCTAGGATTTTTTTATCTCAACAACCTTCGACTAAATACTCTTGACAAACTAATAACTATAGGGTATAATCATCACAATAAGCAGTGTAACATCTGCTTGTCCGCTCTTTCATTTTATTGGAGGTAGAGACATGAGGCCGCCAAATCCTTCTGGTCTGTAAAAAGCCAATAGAAGGTGGCCGAGGACTCCATTTTCGTTTCGTGGCCCACTCAGGGAAATCCGCAAGGCGAGATACCTACCCGGGGAGAATAAACCCTCTGCGCGTAGTACCGCCCTGCCAAGCCAGAATTCGCCTATGGTTACTCCGCAAGAAAACACGCGGTAAATACCTAAGGCAGATAAAGGAGCACGACTACATATGGATGTCTGATTCTGTCGGCTGTTTAGCTTTGTCCTAAGATAATGCCAAGAATAGGCTAGTCGAAGGAAAAGTGGATCAGCCCCTCAAAAGAGCCCGCGAACGAACGGGCGCAGGTGGCCCCCAAAATCGCCACGAGTTCGATCTCGTGGAACGAATAGGGCGCCAACCTCGAGATCTCGGCTTCCACCTTCCGTGTAGCCCAGAATGTTGTTTTCTCTCTTACTTTAAGGGAAACGACACAAAGGCAATCCCATACACACGGTAAAGGTCAAAGAAAGGAGATTGGCCATGCAGCGCCGGTCCTGCCAGGACCAGTAAGTCGCGACACGGTATAACGCCCCATCGCTGCCCAGCGTTACAGGGACTAAAGAAAAGTCGTAACTTCTGGCGAAGCGACAAAAAATAATTTCGCCACCACATCCTCAAGGCCGGAGCCCACAAAGCTCCGGCCTTTTTTCTTATCTAAATATTTTGTTTAACTAGAAAAAAGGGGAAGACAGACACTAATCAACCCAAGGCTGCCCAACTGAAACATTGATCTCTTTACTTCCCACACCACCATTTTTAAGGTTACAAGCGACTCTAATCTTGTGTTTACCTTTTTGTCCATCGGTAAACAAATATTCAAACTCTGGACTCAACCCTTGATTAGTTTTGACCTTATTATCGTCAATATATAATTCACATTTTTCAACATTACTATCATCTTTGACTGTAACCTTCGCCTTAATCGTAACCTTTAGATCAACCTGATCTTTATCTCTCGGCCTATCCATATCCAAGATTACATCCGTATCTGATACAGACGATTTACCATCAGAGTTCTCTGTAGGTGGCCTATACCTTTCATCGGTTTGAGTCGCTGCCCAAGCGTTAATTCCTTCTTGCCAGCGATTCTTACCATCAGTCGAAATCGGATCCTCTTCATTGAATACAAAATATTCTTTCTCGTCATACTCACCCTTAGCAACTTCCAAGTCGTTTGCCAGTTTACCTGTAGACTTACTTACTTTTACCTTTTTAAACTTCAGACAGTCTTCTGTAGGTTCTGTTCCTTTAACAAAATATTCAGCTCTTGTTGCAAAATCGCGACAGACCTTACCACCACCAATTGCATCAATTACCTCAGATGTAACATTCGACGGAACTTTAAAATCTTCACTCTTTTTATCTTTTAAGGCATAACTCATAATCTTATTCCAAATTGGTGATGCTCCAGTTAAACCAGAAGAAATCTTAGGATTCATGGGACTATTGTCGTTGTTACCAACCCAAACACCCACAACAACCGATGGAGTGTAACCGACAGTCCAGTTATCACGCTTATCATCTGTCGTACCTGTTTTGACTGAAACAGTCTTTCCCGGCACAACCAAGCTTGATCCAGTACCAAAAGCCGACGAGCGAGCAGCATTATCCAACAAGAAATGAGAAATAATAAATGAGGTCTCTTCGCTCAAAACCTTTGGACCTTCTTTCGGTTTATTTTCCTTAAGTGTTTTACCTTTACGATCCTCGATCTTTAATATCGAAATAGGCTCTTGTCTACGTCCACCGTTTGCAAACACGCCAAAAGCCGTTGTCATATCAATTAATTTAACCTCACCTCCACCCAAAGTAACCGACAAACCAAATCGTTTCATATTGTCGTTCGTTGGTTCAAGAGTCGAAAGTCCCATATCATATGCAGTCTGTAACATGCTTTTTACTCCAACCATCGCAAGCAACTTAACCGCAGGAATATTGTATGAATTAGCCAGAGCATATCTTAGCTGAGTCGGACCATGAAACTTACTATCATAGTTAACCGGCTTGTAAGGTGGCTGACCAGCTCCACCGGGGAATTCTGTCGGTGTATCCATTATTACTGTACTCGAAGGCAAACCTTCTTCAATTGCGGTTGCATATGTCACAGGTTTAATCGACGATCCAGGTTGTCTTAGTGCTGTTGCCACATTGTATTTACCATCATATTCCTCATCAAAATAATCTTTTGAGCCAACCATTGCCAAAATCTCACCATTTTTAGGGTCAGTAACCATAGCTGCACCGTTGGTTGCATTAAGATCCGCAAGCTTGGTCACTTCGTCATAAACAATCTTCTGTGCCTCTTCCTGCAAATCAAGATCCAAACTTGTCGTAACCTTAAGTCCTCCAGACTGCACGACTGATTCACCATACTCATTTTCTAACTGCTCACGAATATAAAAAACAAAGTGTGGAGCCTTGAAAGTTTCATTTGATTTCGCAAAAACCACACTTGGTAGTTCAGACACAATTTGCTCTTCCTGCTCTTTGGTAATGTAATTATCTTCACGCATTCTTCTAGCAACATCTTTTGATCTATCTATATAAGCTGTTGGGTTCTGACCAAAAGGGGATAGATAGGTAGGTCTTTGTGGAAGTCCAGCTAAAATAACTGCTTCAGTCAAAGTCAGATCTTTTGAGGTTTTGCCAAAATATAACTGCGAAGCTGCCTCAATCCCCGAAGCTGTACCACCATAAGGAATTTCATTTAAATAAATCTGTAATATTTCGTCTTTAGAGTATTTTCCCTCTATCTGAACAGCCAAAATAAACTCCTTAAACTTACGGGTTAAAGTCTGTTCATCGGTCAATAAGGCCTTTTTAACCAACTGCTGAGTAATCGTCGATCCACCCTGCGTATCTCCAAAAAACACTGTTTTAATAAATCCGCGAATAAAACCAACCGGACTAAAACCACCGTGTTTATAAAAATTCTGGTCCTCAATCGCAATTGACGCTTGAGGAACATAAGGCGGCAAACTCTTTAATTCGACAAGGGATCTATTTTCATTACCGTAAACATCATAAAGAAGCTTGCCATTTCGATCCAAAATCTTCGTCGACAACTCCTGATCTCTTTCAGTAAGTTTTGTAGGCGATGGTAAACTGCGAGACACTATGGCAAAAAGAATTCCAATAAAAACAATCATTACTACAAGACCCGCAATTAAAGCCGTTGTTGCAAACGCCACAAGTTTTGCTTTTTTGCTTTTACGCGAAAAAAGTAATCTTTTGGTTGTGCCGGAAAAATAAACTGGTCTCCTACGACCAGATGACTGTGGAACCTTTAACATTCCTACTATTCTAACAAGCCTACTTATAGTAAACAAATCAATAAGTACTAATATATTTGGAATTAGCCTGAATTTATGTCAAAATAAAATCCATGCAAAGCCTAGACGAAGTCTTAACTCGCGGTGTCGACAAAATCTATCCAGACACCTCATCACTCAAAACCGCACTTGAAACAAAAAAACTTCGCATCTACTGCGGATTCGACCCAACAGGCAACACTCTCCATTTAGGCCATGTCGTCAACCTCCTCAAACTTCGCGCATTCCACCTGCTTGGCCATGATGTTTTTGTAGTAATTGGTACTTTTACGGCTCGCATTGGCGATCCAGACAAGGCAGAGACAAGAGCAAAACTAACAATTGAACAGGTCAAAGAGAACGCTTCCGACTATATCAGACAAATAAGACTCTTCTTCCCGGAAGTTGACGATAATCACATCAAATACAACTCCGAATGGCTCGACAAAATGGACCTGTCCGAAATGCTCGAATACCTTAGTTTTTTCACACATGCCCAAATCATCGAACGAGATCTTTTTCAAGAAAGACTAAAAAAAGGCTCTTCACTGGCAATGTCCGAATTGATGTATCCAATTATGCAGGCGATAGACAGTGACAAACTTAACATCGATCTTGAACTTGGCGGAGCTGATCAAACCTTCAATATGTTAATCGGCAAGGAACTGATGCGTAAAAAAAATAATAAAGAAAAATTCGTACTTACCAATCGATTATTAGTTGACGAAAAAGGCGAAAAGGCAGGCAAAACCACAGGCAATATGATTGCCATCTCTGATTCTCCAAAAGCAATTTGGGACAAAATATTACAACTTCCTAGAGACTTAATTAAACCTTACATGGAAGGTGCGACTGATTTAGACAAAGAAAGAATCGATCAACTAACTTCAGATCTTACAAACAGCGCCAACATTAACAAAACCTTAACAGAGCTTGCCAACTACTTTAACGAAAAAATTCACAACCAAAAACCGACCAACTTAACAACTGAATCTGTTGCCAAAGTTAAAAATACCCCAAATCAAACTTTGCTTGATATAGCCATCGAATCAAACCTTTTTTCAAGTAACTCAGAAGCTAAAAACAGAATTTCCGAAGGGGTATTGGTTGGCGATAAAAAAATTACAGACTTCAACTATCAACCAGAAAACAATGAGAATGAAATTTATTTTGGAAAAAAGAATAAAGTTATAAGAGAATGAGAAAAATAACCGTCAAACCCCGCAAACTACTTCCACGCAAAAAACACCTTAAACTAGCTGCAAAAATTTTAGCTCTAATCGCCGGAATAATTATTATTTTGTCCTCGATTCTCTTACCGCTAGCATACTCTTAGCTTTTGCCTTTAGCCCTTATAATTCTTAAGTAATTATGCAACTCTCTGATTCTGTCGCGACAGTCTCTGGTATTGGTAATAAAAGTGCTGACAAACTAAGTAGACTTAAAATCTTTACTGTTCGAGATCTATTATTCCATTTACCAAAAAAATACAACGACTTTTCCAAAACAATCGCTCTTTACGAGTTCGACACCCATCTAAATGAAGAAATAACCACTCGTGCAACCGTTATCAATAAGGTTTTCCTAAGAGCTAGAACTGGTCGTAATCTAACTGCCGTGACTGTCTATGACGGCAAGGTTCGTAAGACTTTTATGTTTTTTGGTCCTCCATATATAACTAGCGACCTCAAAAAAAATCAGTCTTATTATTTCTTTGGCAAGCTAACCGCTTACCGCAATCAGGTTTCAATTACTAACCCTGGCTTTACCCCAATTGAAGAGCAGGCTTCAAAATTTTCAACTATTTATCCCTTAACTGCAGGTCTAACGAACAAATTTTTTACCAAAAATATTAACAAAATCCTTAACTCAGACATTAATTTTTCCAAACTCGATTTTATCAAGAACTACTTAGACGCTAAAACTTTAGACCTTTATCAATCTTTAGAAACTATTCACAACCCTAACGACTTAAGCTTAATCGAAAATGCCAAAAAGAGACTGGCAATCGACGAAGTTGTCTTAGTCCGCCTTGCTAACAGCTTACGACGCAAAAAATGGCAGAAAAAACTACAAACTAATAAGTACAAAAACTTTCCGGTTGAAAATATTCTCAAAAACCTACACCTCACCTTGACCAATGACCAACTACAAGCTTTAGACGACATCGTTTGTGATTTCAAAAAATCAGAACCTGCCAATCGCGTAATTCAAGGTGATGTAGGCTCAGGCAAAACTATTGTCGCCGGTATCGCCGGAGCAGTAACTGCAAGCAACAATTTACAAACGATCTTACTTGCCCCAACCGAAATCCTCGCCAATCAGCATCTAATCTCACTACAAAAATTCTTTCCAAGCCTTGATATTGGCATATTTACTGGTTATAAAAAAATCTGGGGCAAAGATATTACAGTTGGCACCCATGCTTTACTTGAAAAAAAGGCATTGGAACACTTTAAGAAAAACAAGGTGGGACTTGTCGTAGTTGACGAACAACACCGCTTTGGCGTCAATCAAAGATCCAAGATATTTGGCCTTGGCGCGCGTAAAAATATTTATCCTCATTTTTTATCACTTACTGCCACACCAATTCCCAGAACAATTGCACTAACTATTTATGGCGATGTTGACCTTAGCCAAATCAAATCATTCCCCAAAGGCCACAGACAGGTTACCAGCCATATTTTAACTTCCAATCAAAAACCCAAAGCCTACAATTTCATTGAAAGCGAACTACAAAAAGGCAATAGCGCATTATTTATTGCGCCAATAATTGAAGAGTCAGAGACCCTACAGGGAGAAATCGAATCAGTTAAAAAATTATTCTTAGAGGTTAATAAATATTTCAAAAATAAAAAAGTATTTTTACTTCACGGCAAACTCAAATCAACTGAGAAAGAGCAAATTTTAGCCGATTTTGCCAATAACCCTGGCACAATTCTTGTCTCAACTCCAGTTGTTGAGGTTGGAATCGATATTCCTGATCTTTCGATTCTGGTTATTAGTTCCTCAGAAAGATTTGGTCTATCTCAACTTCACCAGCTAAGAGGTCGTATCGGCAGAAAAGGGCAGAAAGCATATTGTTTCCTGTTTCACTCACAAGACAAAACAAACTCTACTCGCCTTAAACATTTTATCGCCGAACACGATGGCGGCAAACTTGCCTTATTAGATCTCAAAGTTAGAGGAGCAGGGGAAACATACGGTTATCTACAACACGGCAAAGGTAATTTTAAAATCGCCGATCTTTCTTCGATCGATGAAATAAAAAAAGCCTCTAATATAGCTGACCAAATACTTTTAGCTGATCCAGATTTGACTAATCCATACATCAAAGAATACTTACAATCGTTTGCTACTCCAGATCCAATCGACTAGTTATTTATAACCTCTAGTATTGATTATTTTATATTGTTGAATTAAAATTTCCAACGGAAATCGCACTCGCAAAGGAACTTTAAATTGTCCAAGACCAAAAAAAGTAAAAAGGGTGGAAAAAAGGTTAAGGAGCAAAGGGTAGAGACTCCCACTATCGCAGAAGAGCCCACTGCCCTCCGCCCAACCCCACCTCGAGGTCCAGGCCTTGATCTCTCAAAGGTCACCAATTCCACACCTGATGTTCGGGATCTAGACAGAGAACTGCGATTCTGTCTGGAACAGCCGAACCCCAGAGACGCCGAATGCGTTCGACTGCTTGTCGGGCACGTAGTAAGCAACAATCTGCAAGTTCTCGAACAAAAAAGTCATCTAGGCGAAGCCAACAAAGCCCTTCTTGGCGATGCCATTGCAACCCTCCGCAGACTCATCGCTTGATACAAACCCTCCCCCGTAAATCATAAAAGTTTGCGGGGGATTTTTTATGTTGACTTAAAAATTACCGCTGTATATAATTCGCAGGCTTAAATAACTAACAAAATAAATGGCACCCGTACCAAAAAAACATTTATCAAAAGTCAGGCAAGGTAAAAGACGCGCAACCTTAAGTGTTGCAAGCGTTCGAACTGTCTTGTGCAAAAACTGCAACTCTCCCAAACTTCCGCACCGAGTTTGCCCTAACTGTAATACTTACAAAACTCGTAGCTACTGAACTAACTAACTAGTTGCTACATTATTTTTAGGTATAATCTTAAATAATGTAAGTATTTATGAAATCCAAAACTGACCCGCGTCACAAACATCGCATTAAACTCGTCAGAATGCTATTTGCTTACGAATTTGACCACGACCAAGCAGACTTTTCCGAAATCCTTCCAATTACCAAATCAATTACAGATATTGACCTAGAAATTGCCAAAAACGCTCCTGCTTGGCCAATCGAACAAATTTCCAAAATAGACTTAGCAGTTTTAAGACTTGCTGTTTATGAATTACTTATTGATAAAAGCCAACCGCAAAAAGTTGTTATCGACGAAGCAATTGAACTTGGAAAAGAATTCGGCAATGAACACACCAGCTCATTTATTAACGGTGTTTTAGGATCGGTCGTCAAAGAAATTCCACCTACTGAACCAAAGCAAGAATCAGAAAAAACTAAAGAAGCAGAATAAAGGGTTGTTTTTTGTTATTTTTTTCTTGTAAGATACCAAATAGATATGGAAACTATTACACAAGTCATCAAAACAGTTGCAGAAACGACGGGTAATTTGGTCGAAGATGTTACTGAATCTTCTGATCTAAGAATTGACCTCAACCTCTCTGAATTAGAAATAAGAGATACAATAACTGCACTCGAGGAAGAATTTGATATTGATTTATCACACACTGACATCGAACAGGTTAACACTGTTCACGACTTAGCAACCGAAGTCGAAGACAAATTATAAAATATTTTTAATTGTGGCCAAAAAATCCAATACAGAGTTGCTTTTTGATAACTTCCCAATATCCGAAGCCGAAAAAGCTTTAAGTGTAAAATTCAAAAATCCAAAACTCTTAGCCAACGCCTTCGTACACAGATCATACTTAAACGAAGTCTCAGCTCCAGATACAGTTTTTACACACGACAACGAAAGGCTAGAATTTCTTGGCGATAGTGTTTTATCGTTGATTGTCTCCGAGCATTTATATTTAACCTATCCTGACCAAAAAGAGGGAATACTCACTCACTACCGTTCAGTTCTAGTCAGAACTGAAAGTTTAGCTGAAATGACAACACAACTTGACCTTGCCAAGTTTTTATTCCTATCCAAAGGTGAACACGAAAGAGGGGGCACTAAAACTAAATCTATCCTCGCCAATACCTATGAAGCGGTTCTCGGAGCAATTTTTCTTGACCTAGGCATTCTTACTGCTAAAAAATTCGTCTTCCGCACACTACTTAAAGGCCCATCAAGCCATCTTGAAAGTTCGCTCCTGGATCCTAAAAGCAGACTGCAAGAAATTGTTCAAAAACGCTTTAAAAGTTCTCCTTTTTATAAAACAGTTTCTGAAAGTGGCCCTGATCATGCAAAAACATTTACCGTTGAGGTTCTAATTAATCGCGTCGTCTCTGGCACCGGCAAGGGCAACAGCAAACAAGAAGCTCAACAGGACGCCGCCAAGGTAGCACTTAATAATTTAATTGAAAAATAACACTAAAAAAGCATCAAGCTTGACACAGCTTCATTAGCCAGTATAATCTGCTTGAACACAAATCAATTTCAAATATCTTTTATGGTAAAAATCAGACTAACTAGAACAGGCAAAAAGGGAAGCCCTAGCTATCGCATCGTCGCGGTTGACTCTCGTGGCCCAAGAGATGGCAAATATATTGAAAACCTTGGAACCTACGACCCTAAGACCAAACCAGCTTCAGTTGAGCTTAAAAAAGATCTCATTGAAGCCTGGATCAAAAAAGGTGCACAACTTTCTCCAACCGTTAGATCATTAATGGCTAAATAATGAAAGATTTTGTTCTCTTTATCCTCGAATCAATCGTCGATCACCCAGAATCAGTCGAAGTTTTAGAAGAAACCACCGACAACGAAACAAAACTTACAATTACTGTCCACCAAGAAGATATCGGGCAAGTAATCGGCAAAAATGGTCGCATTATCCGCTCTATCCGCTCATTGGTAGGCATTTTAGCTACTCAGCAGGGTACATACTGCAGAGTAGAAGTTTCTGCCTGATTTTCCCCCTCAAATTAGCTTACAATCAATAATAAATATGATTATCAATGTTTTAACCTTGTTTCCTGAAATATTTAAAACGTATATTCAAACCTCGATTATCGGCAAAGCTATCAAAAACCGTCTCGTCGAAATAAATCTTTATGATCTTAGAGATTTTGGTATTGGGGAAAGAAAAAGTGTTGACGGCAAACCTTATGGCGGTGGGGGTGGTATGGTCTTAAGGGTTGATGTTATTGACTCAGCTATCCAAAAAATACGTCTTAATAACCCAGAAACCAAAATAATATTACTTTGCCCAACTGGGACTACTTACAACCAACAAACTGCAATTAATTTATCTAAAAAAACTTCAATTACTCTAATCTGTGGACACTACCAGGGGTTTGATCAAAGAATCTATCCACTTGTTGATCAGGTAATATCAATAGGTGACTATATAACCACAGGTGGCGAAACCGCAGCTCTATCAATATTAGACTCGGTTACCAGACTGCAACCCAATGTACTTAACCCCGACTCACTAACCAACGAAACCTTTCAGGATAATCTAACCGAAGCCCCACTTTACACCGAACCCCCCGATTATCAAGGTCAGAAAGTTCCTGAAATTCTTCTCAGTGGAAACCATAAAGCAATAGAGGAGTATCGCCAAAAAAACCGCAAAAAAATCCCCGCCAGATAAAAACCTGAAGATTAAACGTAAATACAAAGTTATAGGATTAGTTTTGTTGAAAAAAATCAACTAAAAAGGATTCTCAACCGAGCCAGTTGATTTAAGATCCGGCAAGGTAGAAACTACTCGATATCCCTTTATTTTGGCAATTGCATCTGTTTCTTCCTTAGTTAGTTTCGTAATCGCCAACTTAGGATCAGGCAAAGTTGCTGGCAAAGTTTTATAGTAAGCAACCCCAGAAACTAACACCCTTACAAGACCCAAAGTAGCATCGCCTTCGGTTGAAATGTTTATCTGATTAAGATCAATTAGCCTAAGAGTCAAAGGAAAGGCTGCTAAAAACTGCTCAACTTGAGCGTACGGCCCAGTCATCGTCGACTGAAAATCAAAGGTCTCGACCCCTTCAACAACTTTTGAACCGGTCGGCGCAATGATTTCATCAGCTGAAACTTCAGCTGCAGTCTGCTCAGATACTGGCACAATGACAGCCGAACCAGATGACTCTTTTTGAACATATCTAAGCTTACCTGGAGCAACTTGGATAGTCTGCATAATTAATCCATTTTCTGCAGCCAATCTCTGCATACCAGATACCAAACCAATTGCATCTTTTGATGAGGGAACTGCTGAGTTGAGTAAAGTAATATCACTTTGTAACTGTGAAGCATTTTCAGAAGCCAATACCTTATTTTTATCTTCCAAATTTTTCAAATCCGTATTCACCTGAGAAATACTCTTAAACAAATCAATCGTCTCAGTAAGCTTTGGAATACCAATCGTAAACACCACAACTAACATAACTAAAAGAGCCAAAGCCGGAACCAGCAAACCTTTAGCTTTTTTTGCCTCGGTTTTGATGATTGGACTGTTATTTATACTACTACCAAGTTCCATATTATTTATCTGCGACTTTTACAATTGCGCTTACGGTAAAATCAAAACTGCCATCTTCTCGCCCTTGAATTGAACTAAGGTTCACATCGCTAAACATTTTCCCGCCTTTAGTTGGATCAAGAAGCAGTGTGGTGAATGTCGACAAATCTTGAGCCGACAGTGCTTTACCATTTATTGTAATAGAGTTACCTTCTTTAAAACTAAAATCAGTAAACCTAACACCGTCTGGCAAAATACTCTTTAAGGTTCTGAATATTCCAACATAATCAATTCTTTGCGCCAAAACATTTTTTACTCCGATAGCTTTTTCATTCCGGACCAATAATTTTGATTCTGTGGCTTGCTTAGAAACAATTTGATCTTCCAAAGTCTTTGATTTCGATGCCAAAGTACCCAACTGACCATTAACGTAAAAACTTGCACCAAAAATAAGAGCAATAAATATTGCCAAGACAACCAATAATCCTATGACTATTTTCTGTAACGGAGAAGCCTTTTTTGATTGTGCCGCCTGAATATCTTGGGGCAGCAAGTTAATATCGGACATTGTTAATTAATTATTAATATCTCTATCATATACAACTTCAGCTTCGTAGAGCAAGGCCTGCCGGAGTAACAAATATACTTCTTATCTTTGCCAAGTCGGCCGGAATATTTGCTGCATCCACTTGAACAAACGGGTCGGTAATTTCTGCCTCTAAACTAAGTCTTTCTGTTAAATATTGTGTCAATCCCGGTAATGACGCTCCTGGTCCAAACAAACTAATTCTTCTAACAGGAAACATTGGTTCAGTTGCGGTAGCTAACGCTACTGTGCGTCCAATTTCTGAAACGATTAACTCAAAAACAGGCGCAATTGTTGCTGCAATCTTTCCCTCCATTTGATCCTTTAGTAACCCGTAAGCATCTCGATACTCAACAGCTTGAGCCTCATTCAAACCAAGCTCAGCAACCAAAGCCCTAGTTAACGCCCTAGCACCGGTGGTAATAGATCTTGAGTATGTAGTTTTTCCTTCACGAAAAACAAAAAAATCAGCCCCATCTTCTTTTAATGAAACACCTAAAGTCACAGGAGACCCTGGTGGGGCTGCAATTCTAGCTGAAGCTGTCCCTTCACTCTCCATTGAAGCGATTTTTAACCCAGCATGCGTACAGACACTAAAAAAATGATTCACAATCTTAAGTGGTGCGGCCACCAAAAAAACCTTCATTTTTTCCGCCGGATTTTCCGGACGATAAACTACTTCCCAAGTAATCGAGACATCCTTTATTGGAAAGGGTAGATACTGCTCAGCTTCCCATTTAATTGCCGACGACAATTCTCTCTCAGTCAAATTGGGCATTTCAATAATCCGACTAAAAACCTGTGATTCAGGGAGTGACAAATAAACATTTTCCTTTTGTACCTTCGAGGCAGAAAATAGTTTTTTAATACTTTCAACTAAAGGCGCAGTATGTTCAGGGGCTTCAGACAGTGGATTGATCCCAAGCGGCAAATCTACCTTTCCCCAACCCACTAGTTTTTGAGGCTTGTCCAGCGTCAAAGCAATTACCTTAACAGCAGTATTAGAGATATCAAGACCAACGCAAATATTATTAGCCATTAACTTAACTATACTTGTTATGAAAAAATCTTTCCCGCCACCAAAACCTACTGTTTGATAATGCCGTTTGCACCAAAGAGCACATAATCAAATATTGCTGGTAATGCTGGCTTACTTTTCACCACCTGAACAGCGCGAGTCAAATTACTTTGACCGCCTTCTTCGCCGATTGGTACTCTAGCTTTGGAAACAGTAATATCTACTTGCTGGGGAATAATTGCCGGACTAGCATTGATTGAAGATGTTCCGCTCTCAACATAAATTGTTGCAGTATTATAAATTGCTCTAATTCTTACAATTTTTGTGTTTGGATTAAGAAATATCTCAGTTCTAGCCTGAAACGACTTACCGCCAGGTGAAGTAAATCCTGATGCTGGTAATGTTGCCACCAAAAACCCGTTCGCCCTAGTCGAACCAGGCGGATTCATTGCTGCCTTACCACGCACAGATCCAACGTTAGGCGGAATAGTTACATTTCCCGATCCATCTACATCTACAAGCGTATATTCAATCGACGGCACATTTGTCCTCTCATCTGATCCTGCGGCATTATTACCCCAATACAAAACAATACTTGTTGCCGTCCTATTCTGAGGAGCTTGAGTATCAACCTTAATTTCCTGAACCCCACCACTAGCCAAAACGCTTTCCACATAAGCCAAACTCTGACTTGTCACATCAACCGCAACAGAACTACCACCAACATCGACAGTGAAATTATCTGCAAAATTTGCATTACCACTACCCAAAGCCTTTTCAATACCAGCCTCAGCTGCACTAAAAGCGCGCTGTGAAAATTCTGATTGAGTTGAAACCCTTAAATTGGTCAAAGATCTAGTCGCTACAGACAAACCAATTGCCAAAGCTACAACCATTATCAAAAGTACCACGATTAAAATTTGTCCTTGGGGATTAAGTTTTTTGGGCATGTTTCTTAGGTATATTTTCAGCATAGTAGTTAACACTATTTAATGTCAAATCTAAAACTCATATGTTCTCGAAACCACCGATGATTCGATTTTTATACTTGCCTGATATTCCGGCCTTGAGGGAGCACCAACCGGCTGGCTAACATTAAATGTATATTGAAGTGCCGGAGGCTCCTTACCACTTGTTCCATTAATAACCTGAAAATCACACCCTGTAATATTTACCCCTTTTGTATTATCCGCTGGATCATAAAAGGTCAAACCAGTCGTAATTCCAGCATTTGTTATCTCCAACCTGCCATTTGTAACAGCCGTGCCATTTATACAAGTAAGCAAAGAACTTACACCATCACCATCAATTACCGTTACCTGTGTTGATGAAACCTGCACCAACCCCCGAGCGGCCTGAATTTTTCTCGTAATCTGCTCAGAGGCATTTCTACCTGCTTCTTTAACATTAATTTGAGCTTGTGTTTTATTACTGGTAGAAATAGTCGAAATAAAAACTGCAGTTCCCGCTGTTAGAACTACACCAAGAATTGCCATCACCACTAAAACTTCAACAATTGTAAATCCTTTTTTGTTTGGTCTTTTCATAACACTAAAAACTAAGATCTCCAGTCTCACAACTTGTCTCATCTGCTGCCACATAAGTCAGCCCTCCTTGAGTCCAATCCGTTAAAATTGTCTTCTTCTTCGAATATCTTGCTCCCGTACTGTCATTAAATCTTACAGTCGAAAATATACAAAGTGCATATGGGCCTTGGTTAGTATCAAGCTCTTGAATCCTAGTTAAAGGATAAAATTCTACATTTTCAATCACCACAGGTACCGAGGCTGATGCACAAGAAACAGCAACAGTTAAATTAAAATCAGCCGGTGACCCAGAATAACCGTAACAACTAGAGGATCCGCCAGCCAAAGCAAAAAATCCAGCCCAGTCATCTGCAGTGATTCTTCTGTCTCGTTCGGCTCTTACTTCTTCAATCATTTTTTGACTTAGTTCAGCTGCTATCGATTGATTCTGCGAAAATTTTGAATCCTTAACAGAAATAAGTGAGGCAGAAATAAGTGAAACAGAAATAAGCACAACAATCGTTGAGGCAATCAAAACCTCAATCAGTGTCTGTCCGCTATTTCTTTTATTCAATTTACTTCGTAACATAAACTTCTCCCGATCTAGTTATTATGACCCTTTGCGTATTATCGGTTGGGTCAGAAATGCTGTTATTAGTTAATGTTATCTCAACTTGCTGTGTTGCAATTACCGGAATAGAAGCAAAGTTAATCGGATAATAACTAATTTTTCCATTAACCGGTGTAAAAAGCCCAAAGATCTGACTCGGCTGAGCAACACCATCGATTCTGACACTACTGATCACAACTCTGGAATTTTTAGTTGATTTAAGCTCAGTATTAAATGGTGTCACTGTATTTGTGGTACTCCTGCATGCCCCCGCAATACTGTATGTATTTTGTGCTGCACCTGACTGTACCGCAAAATACCAACCCAAAAGAGTATCAGTCGCATTACAAGTTGTGCCTTTTGACCCTGACAAAGACCGGCTCTGCGCTAGACGAATATTAGCCTTCATCTCCTCAGCTGATAGTTTAAGATCTTGGTCTTGTTGAAAATTACTAAACGAAGGAATAACCAGTGCAGCCAAAAATCCCATAATCACCACAACCACCAAAAGCTCAATTATGGAATATCCTTTTTTATATTTAGGCAGGTATCGTTGCATTACTTACTTAATATTAAGTTTATGCCTAGTATTTGTGCAAATCATTCTCCAAATTAAAGCCTAGCCATATACCACTTCAAAATAACATCTCCCCAAAACCAAGCTGTCACAAATCCAAAAACCAAAAACGGACCAAAAGGTACGGCTTGTTTTAATCCCTTTTTGTTTTTTATCATTAAAACCACCCCAAATATTGCTCCGTAAATAAAAGAAAGCATTAGTCCCAAAATTACAATCGGCAATCCTAACCCATACCCCATCCAAACCGCCAAACCCACATCCCCAAGACCAATACCCTTAAATTTTGTAATTATCCATAGTAGTAAAAAAAATCCTACTGCCACCAATACTCCTAACAATCGAGTGGGGGAGAAATCAAAGTTATTAATTAGTATCAAAACCACCAAAGCTACAGCATTCAGCTCGTGAGGCAAAATATAATAAAAAATATCGATTACGGTCAAAAAGCTTAAAACCAAAAGCAATAACACATTTAAAATAATCAATTGGTTACTCCAAAGTGTTGGGTGAGACCAAAGCCCGTAAGCAAAAATCACCCATAATACTCCTACCGTTATTTCAGAAATTGGATACGACAATGCAATCTTTTTTTTACAATAGCGACACTTACCACCCACCAATAAATAGCTAAATAACGGAACCAAATCTTTATAGCTCAAAACATGTTTGCAGCTTGGGCAAAATGATCTTTTTTTCAGTAAGTATTTTTTATCCGTCTCTAAGCGAAAAGATAATGAGCCAAAAAAACTTGCCATCACCAAACCAAAAATAAAAGCAAAAAGGAAAAAAATTACTAATTCCATATGTATCTAAAAATTATAGCCATAATCAGTAAGTCGTGAAGGGGAGTAAATAATATCTATAAACTTGGACGTGGCCAGACTGGCCCAGCTGAAGTGCACCACCAATACGTAAGTTGTAACAAAGAATCATAAACATAATAAACTTCTGCATTATTTCCATAAACATAAGTTCCTGGATCACAAGTCGGTGAATTCATCGTATCCAACTGCCCTTTGGCTCCCTCAATTTTTGTTGCATTCATAAGAGCATACAACCTAAATCTCGATCCATTACCGTTTGAATCGTAAACAATATTTTGGTTTTTAACATTTTTTACGATTTTTGAAGCAACTAACAACTCATCCCAACCTGCATTCTCAATAATTCCACCAGGACACACCCCAGCAGTGCCTGCACAACCCTCATTAGGTGCCGTTAAAGTTCCTGGATTAGCCGGAGCAGTCGTTACACCAATCACATACCGACCGTTATTCTCGGCACCATAGGCTTCCATAGCACCAGCAATCTGGTTAATTTCAGCCTTGATACTATTATCTTTTGCCCTAGCAATCTGAGCAGCCGGATCAATTAAAGTGATTGCAACACCTGAAAGCACACCAAGCAAAGAAATTGTCACCAACAATTCAATTAAGGTAAATCCTTTATTTCTCATATTTTCACTCTCCCGATCCTTAGTGGCTTATAAGCCAAACCGTTTGCAACCGATTTACACCTAAAAAGCCAATAAGATATTCGGGCAGTTTTTCTACACATGCTTATAAAGCAGTAGGGGCTGTTCCTGACGCGTGACAGTGCCAATACGGCTTCCCTGCGGTCGTGTCATAGACGTAGTACACAGCAGCAGATCCGCCAGGATATGCAGCGTTACAAGTCGTAGTTGCTCCTCCAGCAGTCTGATCGTTAGAACCCTCCTCCCAGGCCAACTGAGTGGCGGCTAACTGACGATAAACCCTAAATGTTAACCCAGTAGCAGTTGAGTCATACACAACAGCCTGATCTCTAACATTTTTAATCTCACCTGAGGTCACCAATGTAGAGTCCCAAGATCCAGCACTTGCCGCACCTTCAACACCACCAGACAATGATCCAGTTACACCTTGGATGTATACAGCATTGTGTGAAACACCATATGCTTCCAAAGCTCCTGCAATCTGTGAAATATCAGATTTCTTTCCAGCGTCACCTGCACGCTGAATTTGTTTAGCTGGGTCGATTGCAATCAAAACGACACCGGCTAGTACTCCAATAATCGCAATTGTGACCAAAAGCTCGATAAGAGTAAAACCCCTTTGAATTTGTTTTTTCATTAGTTTGTTAATAATATTTCACCCCCCTTCAAGAATATTTTTAAAATTTGCTTGTAAGATTGTAGATAGGCAGAATGATCGAAATAACAAGTAAGCCAACTCCAAGACCTAGGATTACCAAAATAAAAGGCTCCAAAGCTGTTGTAACATTCTTAACCAGCTGATCAGCTTCGTTTTCAAAATAATTAGCAAGTCTATTCAAAACATCATCCAACTTACCTGTCTCTTCACCAACTTTGACCATCTGTGACACGATTGGAGGGAAAATTTCTGACTGTTCGATCTGATCATAAAGCTGAGCACCTTTTTCAATTTTATCGATTGAAAGAAGTAACGATTTCTCGTAATTAACATTATTAACGATCCCAGTACTAACTCTAAGTGATTCAATAATTGGTACACCAGCCTCCAATAATAATCCTAAAGTTCTCGTAAACTCAACCAAAATAATACCTCTATTAATACGGCCAAAAACCGGAATTTTTAACTTCAGAT
>CAYROP010000003.1:0-41075 GCA_964426075.1 uncultured Gammaproteobacteria bacterium
ATGATATTTTTATGTGGGATTCTGTAGTTAAAATTAGTTTTGAAACGTCAGCACTAGCAAACAAATTAAATTCAAAATAGTCTTTTCATAAATAAAGATCTACGATTATGCTTTCTTCGCGCGTTCTGCGCGAAAAAATTGCCCGCTATTGCTAGCGGGCGTGTGAACTTAGGTTTGTCGTGGACAGCCGAGCAGATGGTGAGTCGTGCTTTGGCAGGTGGGGCAGGGGTCGTTAGGACGACCGCCTTTTGCGTACTTTTTGCGATTTTCCTCTTTCTGCGCGTAGAGTTTGCCGAGAGCAGCAAAGAGTGGATCGAGCAAAGCTTCGTCATCAGATGACTCTTTGGACTGCGTCGGCATTTGGACTTTTAGGTATCCATCGCCAAACAGTCCTGGGTGTGCCAGAAGCAGCCGCCGCAGGCTTTGCAAGCCGAGCCACGGATGAGGCGAGTGCCGATACGGATGCCGAGATCGGTTGTTCTAGTGGGCTGAGGAGGTGGCGGGGGTGTTGAGCTGCCGTTGATTGGGGTCATGATGGACTTGTGCTCCTTTTTACTCATCGTATTTGCAGTCGGATGGATGGTAGTAACTCTGCCCGCATGACGGACAGGGAATGATTTTGTCTACTTCTCCTCGGTCCAGTCGCTTGTGGTTTTCGCGCATTTGAGCGTTGACTCGGTCGCGCTCGACGATGTGGTGAGCCGCTGCAGGCGACACAGTGAGGTTTTGGAATGGGCTCGGTGGCTGATTGCCGAATAGGCTCATGTCTAAAAGACTCCTAATGTTAAGTTACTGGTTAATTATATCATTTTTCGACAAATATAGGCCCGTAGTAATTGATTTTAATGCTTAAATATTGTATAATTTTGGGTTAGTACCCTAAAACGGAGGATTAGCTTGCCCGATAATGATCCCGTCGTCTACTATGTAATCAAGCATTGCGGCGACTGCGACATGATCACTTTCCATGGTACTGCTGAAAAGCGTGACAAGGAAACGAATGAGTGGAAGGCCAGATTCTCTGCCTCCCGATCTTTTTGGGTCAACGACTCGGGCCAAATGCCGTTGTCCGAAGCCATCGAATGGTACGAGGACTACTTCCCGAAGTACGGTGGCATGAACGACCCGCGAACCGTTGTCGAACAGGCTGTCAGCGCAAGCTAACATCCCCAGAACATATGCGTCTCTACAAAGAGGCGCATTTTTTTGTCAAAATAACCTGTAGTAATTGACTTTTGAGGCTAAAAATGGTATAATCAGGGGTAATAGTGGGGTGTGAAAGCCCTTACTAAATATGCACTTTCAAAGAGGTGAAGTTTGGTTAAGTCTCTGTTTGTGCGGGCGCTTGGTGCCTACGCCGTCCTGGTCGCCGCGATTGTGGCCTTCCTCTGGTTTACCAGAGAGAAGATCGTCAGTTTCGATCTCGATTGTCTCGAGCTGGACAACTGGGAACACAGGGGTCGTACCTGGTTCTACACCGAGTTCCAATCTGCTGCCGACAAGGCAGGAATCCCCGCAAGGCTCTCCCAGTCGATATACCGTGTCAACATCGGGGAGAAGAACGAGTTCGTCGGTGTCGAGCTACTTGGTTCGGATGCAGATCAAGGCAGTCTTGCAGTAAAGGAGATCTTTGTCTCCTATCTCTGCGAGACTGGCTGGGAACAGATTGTTCCGACCAAGCAAGGCTACGGCTCGCATGGTGAGCGCGAGGTTTGGTATTTCCAGACCGAGCATCTCCTTGCGCTCGGCAACAGTCCGGCGGTGTTCGTCGTCAACTTCGGTCGCAAGCTGAAGCATGTCGAACCGACGATGCCTACCCGACCCCGCCTCAATTTCGTCTAACTCCAAGACGAACCTCTTTCCTTAGCCCTCCCTTAAACAAGGAGGGCTTTTTTTGAGTCTCGAGACAAACCTACGGTTTTTCTCGAGGCCTCTTGGCAAAGCCAAGTTTTGCAAGCAAAAACGGCCGACTCTTTTCCCTTGGAAACAGAGGCTAGAATACCACCTTTCTTTCTATCCTGTAGTAATCTTGTTTTTTAAGAATAAATAGTGTAGAATTTCCGCCTCAGCTTTTTGAGGCTTAGGGAGGTTTACGGAAATGTCCAACATCGATACCGACACCGTGATCCACTACCTGCACACGCAGGAAGCACCCGACTGGTACAAGGTTTCGTTCTTCCGCACAGCGTCGGAGCGTGACGACCAGGCAGACAAGTGGCGGCTTTCGCACATCAAGTCCGGTTTCGGTCGTCCCGAGACTGGAGAGATCTGCCTCTACCGCGCCATCGAATGGCACGAGAACGAGCACTGCCCCAACTGCGTGGTCGACGACCCAAGGTCGTTGTTCCCGAGTTCGTACCCGACTCGTGAGCTGGCATATGCGTAGGTCTGCCTAAGGCCTCGTATCAACAAGTCCGCATCGCCCTCTGTAGAATTACAGGGGGCTTTTTTTGGGTTTCAGTTTTTTAATCTTATAATTACTCGCCAAAACTTTTTCAAAAACTGCCTCCGACATTTTTGTGCAATATTTTGGCTACGTCTTGCAGAATAGTTTGTTTAACAAACTATCCTGTAGTATTTACTTCTGAAGCTAAATGTGATAAGATGGCTGCCAGAACTTTAACGAGATAAGGAGCCCAAGTTTGTGGCTGTTGTTATTGACATCCCGTTCTCTCAGCTTCGTGACCTTAATTGGTCCGAGCTGGAGTTGGATGAACTACAAAGGGTCTTTTCGGAGGCCTGCGACGAACTCCTCAAGCCTCACGGTTTGAGAGTCAGGACTACTTTTGTCCGTCACCCAATGGGAGACGGGGACAAGTGGTTCATGGCGGTTCATTTCGCCAACGAAACCGAACGCAAGAGTGCTCTCCTTCGGGAGATGTCGTTTTTCTACCTCAACGATCGTGGTATGGAGGACAAGCTCGAGTGGATTCCAGCTCGACGCGCTGACCTTAAGTCTGCTGCTCCGTCGATGGTGTCAACCTTTTCGTATGGACGGCTCGCCAGAATCAGTGGCCAGATCTTGTTTCTTCGGCTCGACTTCGGTCCGGAGATCAAGTACGGCCTTCGTGAGGGCAAGCGCGGTACTGCTCTCCAGTCCTTGTAGATCACCAGAACCAAGGAGTACGGATGACCTTCAGTTTCGAGAGGGATGCGACTAAAATCGCAAAGCCCAAGAAGAAGGCCAAAAGCCAGAAGCGGCCCTGTTATCACTGCGTACGCTTGACGGCGCGGATTCAGGAGCTGTTCGACGGTCGCAAGGTTCACTTGTGTGGTCGGTGCTGGGCGGAGAATTTTACCGAACAGCAGAAGACGCGCATTATCAGTGCGAGCGAAGCCCGCGAGACCATCGCTTCTCGTAGCCGTGAACATGCTCGTTTCGGTAATCACGGACTGCAAAGTGTTCGTGGTTCACGGCCGCATATAGTGTCTGGCGGTTTGCCTTCCTTGGGCAAGCGCCGCTAAAGGCTCTTTTTCCTTTGCCTCCTCAAAACCAATAGGTTAGAGGGGGCTTTTTTATTAGTTTGATATTTGGTTTGAGGAGGAATAGAATACTCTGTCTAGAACATTGACGAGGAGAGATTTAGTTGGCTGAGTCTAACCCAATGGTGTATTACTACACCACGATCATTACTGGAAAGGGTCATTCGACGACCTTTTTCGCAACGCCAGAGGAGCGTGATGAAGCCGCTTCTGATTTCCGCAACCGTTATTTCATGTCGTCGGCGGCTTCGGTTTCGGCCGAGAGTGAGATGGTGTTGTCCGAAGCGGTTCGGTGGTACGAGAAACATCGTGGCGATGACGAGAACATGAACGACCCTCGAGCTCTGTTCTCTGACTGCAAACTCCGGGAGGCGGTTGTCTCCGGAGCCTGAAAAGGCGAACTCAATATAGGCACTTACACTAGTTGTAGGTGCCTTTTTTTATTTGAAAAAGTTTGCAAAAATTATCCTAGAGTAATAAAATAGACTTTCAGATTTTGATTTAACAAAACAGAGGAAAGGATCGTGTCTTTGTTCAAGGACATAGTAGTTAGTCTGAAGCCGTGGGTGGTGTTTACTAACGCACGGTATCAGTTCGGACGCGAGCTCGATATTTCTGGATTGGAGGAATGGATAAGGGATGCATTCTGGTGGCAGAGCCCTGAGATTGTTTGGAGTATTGCTACCACCTCTGATTCGGTAACAATCGAAGTTCCGAAAACCTGGCTTTCGATTCGGCTTAGGCCGGTGATCGCTAGTTTTGGAGATGATCGATTTTGTCTGATCGACGGCTATGTTGTCGAGGACAGAATGTTCCGTTTTCGGCTTCCGCAAGGCAAGCAACTCGAACGAATCGCTAACCTTGAAGAACCAGAGATGAGGTTGCGATTTGTCGAGGACCAACACGCCATGGTAATTCCGGAGTTGATGGCAAGATTGCCAAAGATTTCGGAAGCCGAACCTGGGCACCCATATTAAACTGTGGGTGCCTTTTTTTTGATTACCTAGGTTTGAGCAAATTATCCCGTAGTGTTTGATTTGTGCTTAAAAAAATAATATAATTACCGCTTGAACTTTAAGTGGCGAGGGTAAAAGTTTGACTGTCTTGGTTACGGTCCCATTGGGTGATCGTGAGCTTGGCTGGGGGTACGCGGACCGTGTATGGTTCTCGGACAAATTCCGCCAAGCGGCTCGGGAAGCTGATGTCGAGGTCATGCTTGCACGAGATCTTTTTCAGCCCGTGGTAGGTACCGATAGCGAGTACCTTCACATCAAGTTCGCCCATTTTTACGGCGAAAGATCCTTTCCCATCGTTGAGCGGCTGTTTATCAGCTACACCGACGAAGAGGGGGTTGAGCGGAAGCTTTTTCCCCGAGTTGCGGATCGAGATCATGGATCCGGTCATCACGCTATTTCGTGGGTTTTTTCTACAAAAGACCTGCACAGAGCTGGTGGGCGATTCAACAAGTTCGTCGTCGACTTTGGAGACGAGCTGTGCTTTGTTCCGGTTTCCAAAAGGATGCCGAGGCCGAGCAAGTTCAAGCTTCTGATTGTCGGCTTTGTTGCTGCCGTCGTTTCTCTTCTTTTCACTGAGAGGGTCAAGAAGCGTTCGGGAAAAGGCAAGAGCAGGCAAAATGTTCGGACTGTGAAGGACGAGTGATGTTTATTAGCAGCTGAAAAACTAACGGCACTCCTAGATTTTATTTAGGGGTGCCTTTTTTTTAACTCTATTGTAATAAATGACCTAGAGTATTAGAATTCTTTTAATTCTGGTCGGTTATATCCTATTCCAATAGGAAGAAAGAAGAAGGTTAGGAGTATGTCAGGCCTAGAGTTTGACATGGATGTCCACGAGCTGTCTGAAGTGTTGGAGAGCGGAGACGATCTGGTGTTTTGGTTGAACTTGAGGTTTGACCACAACAATCGGTATCTTGCAGCCAGAGGTGTGGTTGGGGGACAAGTGACACTTGTTCCTGATCCAATAAACCATGGCAAACGGAAGCTGACTTTTGCGTTTCCGAGGCTCAACAAGTCGATTTTTCGACTGTCACTCGAGTCTTCTCGCAAGAACACATCAGTTCAGGCCAACTATCGTTTCGTCGACGGGACCGATAAGCCGTTCCGGTTCTCATTCGACTGGGATGAGTTTGTTACCGCACTGCAACCAGACGCTGTTTTGCGATTCAAGCTTCATCCATGATCGGAGCAAGAATGGCTAGATCGCCCCCGAGTAATATCGGGGGCTTTTTTTGAGGTTTTTTGGTGTACAATAATTGACTAAGTAGAGTTGCGGATCAAAAAACTTTGGTGGGTTGGTGATGTATCTTCAGGTCATGACTCACTCGTTCGAGCGAGCATTTGTCGAGGGAGAGTTCGAGCTTCGTGGTAAGCTTGTTGAGAGCTTGCTTGCGGGTCATCTCAACAAAACATTAAGGCGTTCTGGTCTTTATGTCGTTGGGTGTTGTTTTGACAACTCTGACGCTGTTGAACAGTTAACGCTGACTATCCTTGACTGTGAAGGTCGAGGCGTAAAAATGTCAGAGGCTAAACTGGTCTTTGATGTCGACCCAAACAAGCCGTTTTTTGCGGTGCTAGGTAGGAAGGTTGGATGCGGAATTTACCAATTCCACATTATGCCTTATCACCAGCCATCTGTTCAAAACTTTTGCAGGCTCGTTTTTGAGTTTGTGCTTCCCGAATCAAGCGAGGCATTAAATGAGATGGGCGAGCCAAAGTAATGGTTGTAGCATAATCAAAAATGCTTCGGCTAGTCACATAAGACACCTTTTGAGGAAGAGGTGTCTTTTTTTCATCTTATAGACAAATTAGGCCTAGAGTATTAGAATTGCATTCAGCACATTTGCAAAAAAAGCGAGGAATATCTGATGACAAATCGGATCGAGGAACTCAGGTTCCCCGTGTCTGGGTCTGCCTTGGATAGCTTCCGAAGGGCAGCGAACAACACGAACGAATGGTCAGGAATCTTCGGTAAGATTCTGACTGCGCCATCGGCGGTTTGGGGACGGAATCAGCCTGCACCTCAGATCTGGGCGCTTATCCGTGTTGACCGGATCAGGAACGATTATCGGCTCCTGTTTCGATTCGTTAACGCGGCCACTGGCGATGATCTCCATCTGCAAGGCATCGTCATCGAACACGGACCTTCGAGGGTGGCTGTGCCGATGGTCCATACCAGCATGGCATCGATGGTTGCCGCCAAAGGCATGTACGGCGTGCGGGGTGAAACCCGTATGCATCATGGGTTTGCGGTAAGCAGTCTTCGGGGTGTTTTTCCGCAGGCTCGCAACCTCGTCGTCAAGCTCGAAATGCCTTCCGGTGTAACCAGTCCAGTTATTGGTGTTCCGGAGGTGACAGAACCGACGAGCGTAAGCGAGTTCGGCCAGTTTCGCGCGGCAAGCTCGTCCCGCTTTACCGAAGAGAGGGATTTCCCGCGGAGGGGTACGTTTTCGTACGACCCCCGTCTGGATGGACCCCGACGAGTTTTTCGAAGTTAACCTCGAAGAAAACGACTGCAGTTAATGTAGTCACAAGCCTTATGGGCGTCTCTGTAATAAGAGGCGCCCTTTTTTTTATAAATTTTCTAATGTATTTATCCTGTAGTATTGGATTTTTATGGATAGACTAGTATAATTTGCTCCAGCTCGTTAACAGACCATCAATACCAAAGAAATGGGGAATGCGAGATGTCTGAGATTTTGTCCTTCAGGGCGACTTTCGACCAGCAAGCCAGGTTGAAGCTCGAGAAGGAGCCATTTGCCAATTGGCCGACGATCCTTTGGGATGTCGTGGCTGACGGCAGACAATTAAGGCATTTTCGTGCCAAGAACTTGACGATTTCGGTCGTCTACAAGCTGTTCTTTCCCTATCGCAAGTGGCTGGTTTTCATGGCCACGAACGAACAAAATCCTACTGCTGTTCCTGCTGAAATCACAGGGCTTGAGATCCATACTGATCACGCCAATGTTCCTGTGATCAAGTCGAGGGTTTTCCCTGAAGGGATTGCTGGTGGTGAGGCGTTTGTGGGCTTACGATATTTCGACGCGGTCGATATCAGGGACCAGATCAAGCAACTCACTGGCATCTACTTCACCGTTCGGGTCCCTGAAACTGTGGAGGCCTAAACAAGATGGAGAGTGTTGAGCTAAGGTTCGATCTCTCGCCTTGGGCTGAGATGTATATCTCCGGCCGAGGTTTGGCCAACTGGGTCATCGAT
The DNA here is from genome assembly GCA_964426075.1 of uncultured Gammaproteobacteria bacterium. Taxonomy (GTDB): domain Bacteria; phylum Patescibacteriota; class Microgenomatia; order CAYQLK01; family CAYQLK01; genus CAYQLK01. The sequence continues at coordinate 7,717 of CAYROP010000003.1, forward strand.
CTTGAGAACCATCTTGGCGCTCTGCCAACTCTCAAGGAGGGTAGTATCCACGAGGTGTTTTTGCGGGAGTGTATTTTTGCCGGGGTCAGAAGTGATCTTAAAGCAAAAGACGGTCCTGCTATAGACTTTCGATTCATGCGAGATGGGACAACGGCACAAGTCGGTGTTCAATCGCTTGTATTGGAAGGTAACGGTTCGCAACCAGAACCCCTTGAAGCGAAAGAGCGGTGGTCGGCTGATTTTCGACAGACGGTTTGGCGATTTGGCCAGGTCGAGTTCGAAGAAAGAATGGCCAAAGGCAGCAAGACGCTGGTATTGGCTGTTTATCCATTGCAGGGCAAGTAAGTGCTCTGTTTCAGGTGAGTAAAGGAGGCTGTTCTGAAGCGGTCGTTCGAGATTCCTCTTGCGTCTTGGAAATATTCTTGGACGCGTAAGCCAGTTAAGACTTGGCCCATGGTCATAGCTCAGCTGGTCGACATGTCGGAGGATACCCAACAGGCATTGGAGGGGATAATGCTCGAAATTATTCCTGCCAACATTGTTGGTCAGGGCGCGGTTTGCTTTGGTTTTGTTCGGACCTCAAAAACCCGAAAAGCCAAAGTTCGTGTCTATTTCGAGACGGATACGGAAGACACCGGAGTATTCGAAGGTGTTTCTTCCTCTGGAATCGACGGATCTGGTACGGGAAACCGTATTTTTTTCCTTCGGGAATTGGAGCGGGTTCTGCCGATTGCCAACAAACTCGTTATCGAAGTCGATGACGGGAATGGCGACTCTGCGCCACGAAGAAGTTTGTGGCGGCGGATAAATCTTGGTTTCGGGGGTAGAGATAGGTAGTCTGGTCTGACATGGGCGCTCTTTAAAAAGAGCGCCTTTTTTTTTAAGCAATTGGAGAGATTTGCTTGCCTGTAAATATTAATATGGTTAATATAAAAGTATGAATGTTAAAAAATTCATAACTAGCGGAGCTGTAGGTATTTGTATGCTTGTTTTGACAATTGCTCCCGCTTTGGCTGATTCAGCTGGTGTGGATTTTGAGAGTTATACATTAGGCTCGATTTCTGGTCAGGATGGGTGGAGTAATGCGGTGAATCCTGTCTATGATCAGGCGGTGGTGTCAAATACATACGGGTATTCAAGCTTTGGTTTAAAGTCGTTGAGAGTGTCAGATGCTGTAACAAGTGGGTCTTTTGGTGATTGGATTTTTGCAAAACCTTTGGCAGATTCTGTTGGTGAGACCGCAGCGACAAGTGGGTCTTTTTCTCCAGGCTTGAAGCAGACTCACTTTGAAACTCAGTTCGATATCGCATCGACACAACTGGCTCAGCAAACAGGAATGCATGTTTCTATTTCTCCTGATCGTGGTGATGGTTCAAGAATGAGCTATTTACGTTTTGAAGATGGAGCAGGGGGAATTAATGTGTTTTTTGATGATGTTCAAGGTACATCTAATCCTGCTAACTTTGTTGAGACACAAATCGGAACTGATCTCAGTCGAACTGTACCTCACACAATTCGGTTGACGATGGATGTTGTTGAGGGTCCGTCAAACGATGTGGTTAAAGTCTGGATTGATGGAAATTTGGTTATTACTGGTACAAGCTGGGAAAATTACTATCGATTTGATAGCGAAGCCTCAGCAGAACAGAGTCCAAGGATCGTGAAGACGGTGATAATTCAGGCCAGGGGTTCGGCAAATCCAGCAAATTTGGGTAAAGGGTATTTATTTGACAATTTTTCGTTAACTTCATCAACATCAACCGCGCCGTCAGTACCAGTTGTTACCTTGCCGGCCAATAACGCAGTTGTAACTACTTCAACGCTAACCAAAATTGACTGGACTGATTCAACTGGGGGGACTAATCCGCCGTTTGAATATCGGTACGAAGCGTTTAATGATGCGGGTTATACGACAAGTATTTATACAAGTGCTTGGCTTAGTGTGTCTGAGATTCCTACACCAGGGACATCACCGGGGGTTTATTATGTCCGTGTTAAAGCAAGGAATGCTTTGGGTGACGAAACAGCTTGGAGTAACGACGCACTTAACCCGTACAAAATCACCGTTATTGCTGATGGGCCGGTGCTTGTTGGTCCACCGACTGATAAAAACCAGTGTAAGAGAAATGGTTGGAGAGCGTTTAATAATCCGACTTTTAATAACCAGGGTCAGTGTGAAAAATATGTTAAAGACCATAAAGACGACGGGAAGGCTGAAGGTGACTTGAGGCTAGTTAATCCAAATCAGAGAATTAAGTTTAAGTTGTCTGAAAAAGATGTATCTAATTCGAATCATCACAAGTCAGGACATAATTATGTCGAGTACTGGAACTACGAATATCCTGGAATTTTGCATTACAAGGCAAAAGTGATTTGTGCAGAAGTTGATAAGATTACCAAGGAGGCGAGATTCGTCTTTCAAATCCCCAATGGTTGGCCAGGACTATCAGGTTTGTATGTGGTTGCATATGTTAAAGATATTAAACAAAAGGGGGTAGCCGATCTGTATGGTCATGCTGCAACGGCTGATTTAACTATTGCTAATGCTTGGTGCGATACTGGAGTAGGGTTTAGCCCTTCAATGTACTCGGTGGTGAAGGGTAAAGTAGAGGTTAAATAAGTGCGTTATTAGTTGGGTTTTGGAACGGGGCTTATATTAAATTCAGGATTGTTTGAATGGTTTTTTGATTGAAGATTATTTTGTGGTGTCCTTTAATCGGAAGAGTAATATTTTCTGAAGCGGAATTGAGTTTGGTTTGTTTAGGGTGCCAAACATGATTGTCAAAAGTTGGGGTGATTGTGCATATTTTTTTATCAAGATCGCATTTGCTGTTTAAATTTTGGACGGTTTCACTATTAGGATGGAGTTCTTTAAATGGTTTGCCAATTAAGTATTTGGTTAGGTTTGAACCATGGAATGGGGTAGCAATTGCGATTATTTTTTTGATTTTTGGAGAAACTGGAGAATTGTTAAGTAAGTGTTTGGCAATTAGACCGCCTTTGGAATGGGCAACAATTACAACATTTTGTAATGAGTTGTCGAGAATTATTTGCTCAATAAGTTTTGCCTGATTTGGAACTGAATCGAGATTATGTCCAAGCTCTGGGGCGATATAAACAGGGTGGCCGGCTAATGAAATAGCATCGCCTAGTTTTTTCATAAATCCCCATTTAAGTGTGACGCCTTGGATTAGGATAACTGGGTTTTTGCCGTTTATTACGTGTCCGAGATAGTGTTTGGGTGGCTTGCGGTGTTGATACATCATTCGCCAGCCGTTGGCCATATACGCGTAATCAATTGCCCAGTCTAATATTTTTCTCATACTCTAAGTACAGTTTATCTTAATTTTAGTAATCAACAAGTCTTGACGAATAAAACCCGAATATGTGATACGATAGCATCATGATACCTTTGGCAGCTAAGATTCGACCTTCTGATTTGAGTGGATTTGTTGGTCAAAATCATTTAGTAGGACAAGGTAAACCAATTCGGGTTGCGATTGATAAGAAACATTTATTTTCATTTGTTTTATGGGGACCTCCTGGTGTGGGTAAGACCACTTTGGCAAGAATTTATGCTAACTCTCTTGGGGCTGAAATGTATGAGTTGTCAGCAGTTTCGGCAGGTAAAGAGGATATTCGTAAAATAATTGGCAAAGATAACCTTCAGGAGTCACTAGCACCTAAGGTTTTGTTCTTAGATGAGATTCATAGGTTTAATAAAAGCCAGCAAGATTTTTTGTTGCCATTTGTGGAGAGTGGAAAATTAACACTAATTGGGGCAACAACTGAAAATCCAAGTTTTGAAGTAATTCCGGCGTTATTGTCTAGGTGTCGGGTTTTTGTATTGAATGCTTTATCAGAAAAGGAAATGAACGAAATTATTGACCGCACTGGTATAGAGATTGATTTAGAAGCTCGAAAATGGCTAATTGCAATGGCGGACGGTGATGGGAGGCAGGCGATCACAATGCTGGAAAATACTCAGAATTTGTATAAAAAAATAACAATTGAGAATCTTAAGAAGGCATTACAAAACAAGTTTTTGCGTTACGACAAAGCTGGTGAAGAACATTACAACACAATTAGTGCGTTTATCAAAAGTATGCGGGCAGGTGATGCTGATGCTGCAATCTATTATCTTGCGCGGATGATCGACGCTGGGGAGGATCCTAAATTTATTGCTCGCCGAATGGTTATTTTTGCTTCAGAGGATGTGGGACTAGCTGTACCAACAGCGTTAGTTGTAGCAAATGAAGTTTTTCGAGCAGTTGAAACTATTGGTTATCCTGAATGTTCAATTAACCTTGTACACGGGGTAGCTTATTTGGCTAATTGTAAAAAAGATAGGAGTGCATATGATGCCTTGCAGGAGGCTCTGGTTGATGTAAAAAAATTAGGAAACTTGCCAATACCTCTTAAAGTTAGAAACGCGCCAACGAAGCTTATGAAAGACATTGGCTACGGAAAGGGATATGAAATGTACGGAAAGGAATCGCTGTTGCCTGACGAATTAAAAGGAAAGAAATATTTGAAGAAAAAGAAGGATTAGACTTTGAGGAGTAGACCGACAGCTATACCGATTGTGGCAGCAATTCCTCCCACTAAAAGCATTTCAAGTCCGGAGCGATTGCGGTTGATTTTGACAATTTTACCTTTTGTATAACCAAGTAAATATAGACCAATAAAAGCGCAAATTACTGAAATAAATCCAGCTTCAGGAAGAGGGAAAAACATTATGGGTAAGACTGGAATGAGACCAGCTAAGGCGTAAGATCCGAACATGATTAGTCCGCCAAAAATAAAATTTTCTGACTTGAGATCATCCTTTTCTAATTGATGAACTGCTCGCTCGGACAAAAATTCACCCGCACCCATACTGCTTGCTTCAACAGCGATTGTAATAAGAGCAGCAAGCAAAATGAAATCTTTGCTTGGAGAGGCGGCAATTAGTCCGACGATCATTCCTGTGGTAGAAACGAGTGCATCTTCGACACCAAATAGTGAACTGCGTAGGTAGTCGTCTTCGACGGTTGTAGGCATAAGTATATTTTACTCTAAAATGTTTTGTGTTTTTTAATGATTGATATAATGTTTATGCATTATCTGTTGAAGTAAAAGTCTGCCTGAATATGTATAAACATGCTTGAAATTAAGAGAGATGGTGGAGTTACTAGCGATGTTGAAAATCCTTTAAAAGAAAAAACAGAAATTGAAAGAAAGTTTTTGGTTCGAGATCTAAGTACAGTGGATTTTGAGGGTTTGGAGGGTGTTGAAATAATTCAGGGGTATTTAGCAATCGGTGAAAATGGTGACGAGTTGAGAGTTAGACAAAAAGGTGAAAAATATTTTTTAACAAAGAAAAGCGGAACTGGAATAACTAGGGAGGAAGATGAGGGGGAAATTACAGGCGAAGAGTTTGAGTTGTTGTATTCACAAACTGAAGGTTTAAGAGTTGAAAAAACTAGATATGTTATTCCATACGGTGATTATCAAATTGAGCTTGATGTGTTTGGGGGGAGTTTAAAAGGAATAGTAACAGCCGAAGTTGAGTTTGGAGAAGGACAAAATGCGATGAGATTCCGGCCACCGTCTTGGTTAGGGAATGAAGTAACGGAAGGTGGTGTTTATTCCAATCAGCAATTAGCGGGGCTTGCTCAGGAACTAGAAACAGTTGGATTGGGTAGTGGAGAAGTGCAAGGTGAGGCTGCAGAATTCGGGTTGTGAGAAGGATTGAGCTTATTAGTTGAGAAAACCTCTTTGGATATGGTCACAAATAATGTTACGGTTGCTGCAATTGCTGGTGGATCTGCGTCAGGCAAAACTAGTGAGGTTGCAGATAAATTGGTTAAAGTTTTTAACGACAGGTCGGCGCTACTATCGATGGATGACTATAGTTTGGGTAGTGAGTATGTTAGACAGTTAGTCGAGGCAGGAGTTGATATTAATTATGACATGCCAAGTTATATTGATATTGATTTGTTAGCTAGACACATTGCAATGCTAAAAAGAGGTATTGCGGTTTGGGCGCCAGTATTTGATTTTAAGACTGGAGAGAGTTCTTCGAAGAAGAGATTGGTAGAACCAAAACCGTTAATTGTGGTTGAAGGATTGTTTGCATTAGACCAGAGAATTGCTGCTCAAGCAGACTCTCGGGTTTTTGTGGATATAAGCATGCATGGTAGGGCCCTAAGAAGATTGTTTAGAGATGTAACAAGAACCAGCATGGTGCCAAATGATATTTTGAAGTATTTTGCTGAAGTAGTTGATCCAATGCATGAAAAATATGTTCAGACTACTCGCAGACAGGCAGATTTGGTCATAGAAAATGAATACGACCCAAGTCTTGAGTCTGGAAATGCTGGGAAAAAAGAGACACAAATTAAGTTTCAAACAACTGTGTCTGAGGCAGATTTGTTGGGAATGGGTGCGAAATTAATTGGAAGATATAAACAAGAAGATAGTTATTATGAACCGGTGGATAAGAACTTGCGAGAACGGGGTGAGAGTTTAAGGATTAGACGAGAAAACGGTCGAACATTTTTCACATATAAAGGTCCCAAGGTAGAAGGTGAAGTAAGAAAAAGGGATAGATTTGACGCTGAAATAGATAAAGCAACGGCAGAAGTTTTTGCACGAAGATACGGGAAATGTGTAATGGATTTGGTTAAAGATCGAATGGTTTATAAGATTGGTAATATCAGTGTTGCAATTGATTCAGGGATATTAAGAATGTCAGAAGATGGAAGTGAATCCTTACCCGATCATGTTGAAGTTTGTTTCGATGGTGATGACATCAAGGATAGTGATAGGATGGTTTTAGAGGAGTTAGGATTCAATATGAATGAAGCGGTTTTGGAATCGTATCAAGATTTATTAACTGGAAGTGTTGAGTTATGAAGAGAAAGACTATTGGCGTCAAGATTCATCACATAAATATTAGGCAGAGTATTTCAATAATTTTACTCAAATTAGTTCTGCTTGAGGTTTTGTTTGCGTCTGGGTTTTTGTTTGTGTATTTTAGTTTTGGTAATGAGTTGGTTGTGAGAAGTGTGATGGGTTTAGTTGAGAGTTTGTTTGGTTGGATCTTTTTGTTTTTGGTTTTTGTCAAAATTTATATGACGATTTATATAATCCTCGATTGGTTGAATATGTATTACGAGGTGAATGGGGAGTATATCTACCTTAGAAAAGGAGTAATTTGGACAACTGAGCAGAAATTTGCGATTGCAAATTTTGGCGATGTGACATTGGAGCAGAATTTGATGGGAAGGATTTTTAACTTTGGCAATATTAGGATTTTTGATACAGAGTTAAAAAGAGATTTTTTGCTCTATTTAATACACAATCCAAACAAATATTACGAAATTTTAAGTTCGATTTCTCCATCGGGAGATAAAGAAAAAAAAGTAATTCGTCAGCATTTTAGCTCCGATATTGATCTTTAGAATATTGACACCTAATTGGCACTGTAGTATATTGAGTGCTAAATAGATAATTAATGCAAAGGAGGTGAAAGATATGGCGATTGTTAAGTGGAATCCATGGAATTTGTCATCGATGTTGGATGATGATTGGGATATGCAGACTTTACCAACAAGAGTTGGTCAGGGGTTGAATGTGTATGAAACAGAAGATTCGATTGTTGCAGAAGCGGCAATGCCTGGTATTAGTGAAAAAGACATTGAGGTAAGTGTTGATGATGGAGTCGTGCATGTAACCGGGTCGTCCTCTTTGACAAAAGAGAACAAAGATGGGAGAAGATATTTCATGTCCAGTATGGCTTCGACATTTAATTACTCTTTCAGACTTCCTGAAGGGGTAGCTAGTGATAAAGAGCCAAAAGCAGAAGTTGAACATGGAGTTCTTTATCTGACTTTTCCAAAAGCAGCAAAAACTGAGCCTAAAAAAATCAAAGTTGGGGTTCGTGGGGAAAAGAAGGCTTAAGGAAATATTAAGTTTGGTTAACTAAAATAAAGCCGATACAGTTTTTAATAAGCTGTGTCGGTTTTGTTGTTTGGTAGCCAAAATTATCACAGCTATCGGGTTGAAATCTTATAAATAGTGAGTTTATATGGAGGTATATGGAAAATAAAACGCCAACGGATCAGCTAGTTAATTTAAAAGGTAAGACCGCCATTGTTACTGGTGGTGCGGTTGGGATAGGTTTGGGAATTGTTACCCGACTGGCCGAAGCAGGAGCATCGGTAATGGTCGCTGATTTGAATAAAGAAAATGCCGATAAAGAAGCAAGTGAGCTAACTCAAAAGGGTTTTAAGGTTAAAGCTTTGGCGTGTGATGTTTCAGCAGAGCAGGCTGTAGAAAATTTAGTTACACAAACCGTGAATGAGTTTGGATCTATAGATATTTTGGTAAACAATGCTGGCATCTATCCAAATATTCCGTTGTCAAAAATGAATACCGAGGATTTTATGCGGGTTATTGATGTTAATCTTAAGAGTGTTTATCTGACTACTAAACATGTTTCGGAACAAATGATCAAACAAGCAAATGGTGGAAAAATAATTAATGTGACATCGATTGATGCGATTCATCCATCAATGATTGGTTTGGCTCATTATGATGCCTCTAAGCATGGTGTTTGGGGTTTTACAAAAAATTCGGCACTAGAGCTTGCTCAGCACAAGATTTGGGTAAACGCAATTGCTCCGGGAGGAATTGCTACCCCAGGTGTTCAGGCTGGTTCAGGCGGCTCGGTTCCACCAGAAGAAATGGCTAAGATGATCGAAGCTTTTATGGCAAATATTCCTATGCGCCGAATGGGTGATCCGGACGAGATTGGGAAAGTTGCGTTATTTTTGGCCTCAGATATGTCTTCATATATGACTGGTTCGCAGATCGTAGTAGATGGTGGGGCTTTACTTAGCTAAGAGAAAAATACCAAAGTAAAATTCAGACTTTTCTGTTATAAATATCGCCATGAATTTAAGTGTGGGTTTGGTTGGGTTTCCTAATGTTGGTAAATCGACATTGTTTAATGCGCTTTTAGGGCGGGTAGTTGCTGATGCAAGTAATTATCCATTTTGTACTATTGAGCCGAATGTTGGAATTGTTGAGGTTGACGATAAGAGATTGGAAGTTTTGAAAAAAATTACAGAGGAGACAGAAGGATTGGATGGTGGTTTTAAACTGATTCCGGCTGTTGTGGAGTTTGTTGATATTGCTGGTCTTGTGCAGGGGGCGTCGACTGGTGAAGGGTTGGGAAATAAGTTTTTGTCACATATCCGTGAAGTTGATGCGATCGCTTTGGTTCTAAGGGATTTTGCTGATAGTAATGTGATTAGATCTGGTTCAACAACGCCAAAAGATGATAAAGAAATATTATTAGCAGAGCTTGCTATTAAAGATTTGGAAACTGTAACAGATGCAATATCTAGACTGGTAGCAAAAGCAAAATCACCAGCGTTTACTAAAGAAGAGAGGGAAAAATTGACGATCTTGGAAAATGTCCAAGTAAATCTTAATCAGGGTAAATCAGCAGTACTCGGTTTAGGGGATGAAGAAAAGTTGACGATTAAAGAGTTTAATTTGTTAACTGCTAAACCAGTAATTGAGGTAATTAACTGTGACGAAGCGGAACTGAGTAAACCATTGGAAGCAAATCAGATCAGATTGTGTGCCAAAACTGAGTTTGAATTAACTGAGCTTAGTGAAGAAGAAAGAGAGATGTTTAGGCAGGATTGGGCTAATTTGGATGGGGTTGGTCTGGATGCTCTGATTACGAAAGCTTATGAAGTTTTAGGATATATTTCATTTTTTACTGCTGGGCCAAAAGAGGTTAGGGCTTGGACAATACCTAATGGTGCTACTGCACCTCAGGCTGCAGGAGTAATTCATACTGACTTTGAGAAGAAATTTATAAGAGCTGATGTGGTTAGTTATGATAGTTTTGTGGAATGTCATGGTTATCTGGGATGTAAAGAAAAAGGGAAGTCAAGAATGGAAGGGCGTGACTATGTAGTTAGTGATGGGGATTTGATGATTTTTCATCATAGTTGAACTGCTATACTTTTCTTGATATGATGTGCGCCGCTTACATACAAATCTAATTTTTAAGATAAATGTTATTTAATTACGAACTTACATTGATGACTGCTGGCAGTTTGGCTGAGGCAGAATCTAAAAAGATTATTGAAAAAGTAAAAAAACTTCTTCCGAAAGAAGTAAATATTGTTAAAGAGGATGATTGGGGTATTCGTGATTTGGCCTATCACATTGATAAAAATGCCAAGGCTAGAATGGTTCAAATTCATTTTGTGTCTGAATCAGCGCCGATTAAAGATTTAAACAAATCTCTAAATATTGAGGAAGGTTTGATGAGATATTTACTGCTTAAGCACAATCCTGTTAAAGAGGGCAAGGTTGAACCATTAGCAAAAAAGAAAAAGTAATTTTAAAAAAACCCTAAAAAGTGATAAAGTACAACAGATTATAAGAAACTAAACAAAAAATATGGCAGCACGCGGTTCGCTCAACAAAGTAATGTTAATTGGAAATCTAACTCGTGATCCTGAACTTAGATATACACCTCAGGGTAACGCGGTTTGTAGTTTTTCTGTGGCAACTAACCGAAGTTGGCAACCATCCGAGGGTGGAGAGCGCCGTGAAGAGACTGAATTCCACCGTGTTGTCGCTTGGAACAAGCTAGGTGAGTTGTGTTCTCAGCTTTTGACAAAGGGGCGCAAGGTTTATGTAGAAGGTAGGTTGCAGACTCGTAATTGGCAGACTGCTGATGGACAAAATCGTCAGACAACAGAAGTTGTGATTACGGATATGAATTTGTTGGATTCTCGAAAGAATTATGAGTCAGGTGGTTCAGGTGCTGGTGAAGTTGAAGAATTTGTGGCAGAAGGTACTGGTGGAGTTATGGATGATTACAGTCAGTTAGAGGATGTAACTGTTGAAGAGCTTGATGAAACACCTGTCGAAATGGTTGATGAGGGTGGAGATGTTTCAGAGAAGCCGGCTAAAACAAAAAAAACTAAGCAGGATGTAGTCGAGTCAGATGATGATTTGCCTTTTTAAGTAAAAGAATAAAAAATGAGACCAAAACCAGAATTTAGAAAACCATCAAAATCTCCGATTACCGACGATAAGGAAATCGTTTGGAGTAATGTTGATCTTCTGAAAAAATTTGTTTCTGACCGGGGTAAGATTTTTCCTGCTGCTAGAAGTGGACTTACCGCTAAACAGCAGAGGCTTTTGACTCGTGCTGTAAAGAATGCCCGTTTTATGGCAATGATGTCGTACACAGAAAAGTAGATTTTTTGAACTTCGCCTTGGCAATATTGCCAGTAATGTTAGGTGATTATTAAGTTTTGACGGTTAAAATTTCTTTACAGTTAATGTAGTATAGTAGGAGTTCGTTTATTGTGAAAACAATGTCTGAAAAGATAAAAAAACTGCCACCAAAGAAGATTTTATTACCTAAGCCAAGAAGTTTTGGGTTACTGAAATATATATTTTTTATTGCGGTTGTATCGTTACTTTCGTTCGTTGCAGGATATAAAGCATCCGGTAAAGAAATACAGACAAAACTTTCTCCAGCTATTAGTTCAAGTGAAATTGCAAATAAATCTAACTCAAGTGGGTTGGATTTTGCGAGATTTTGGGAAGTTTGGGACACCTTAAACAAAACTTACTACGATAAGACTAAAATTGATTCAAATAAAATGCTTGAAGGGGCGATTTCTGGTATGGTTCGCTCGCTTGGTGATCCGTACACTTCCTATTTGCCAAAAGAGGACAATCAGGCAATAAATGAGGATTTGGATGGTAGTTTTGAGGGTGTTGGTATGGAATTGGGTTATTCTGAGGATCAGCAATTGATTGTGGTTTCGCCGATTGAAAATTCTCCCGCGATTAGGGCAGGGGTTAAATCAAAAGATAGAATACTAGCTATTGATGGAGCTGATACTTCTGGGATTACTTTGCCTGAGGCGGTTAAAAAAATAAGAGGTAAGTCAGGCACAAAAGTTAGTCTTAAATTACTAAGTGATGGAGAGATTGTTGCAAAAGATGTTGATTTGGTTAGAGCAACAATTAATATTCCTTCTTTGGTTCTTAGTTTTAGGGATGGATATGGAATTATCAAGATTAATAAGTTTGGAGAAAAGACTAATAGTGAGTGGGATAAGGCGGTCGGACAGGTTTTGGCCCAAAAATCAAAAGGGTTAATTGTCGATGTTAGAAATAATCCAGGTGGATATCTAAATAGTGCAGTTTATTTGGGTTCAGAGTTTACTGATGGAACAGTAGTCATACAAGAGGGTATTAATGGTGTTAAGAAAAACTATGACGCGGATAGAAAAGGCAAACTAATTGGCGTGCCGGTTGTGGTTCTTATTAATGAGGGTTCGGCCTCAGCGTCAGAGATATTAGCTGGAGCTGTCAAGGTACAGGCTAAGGGTAGTTTGGTGGGTAAAAAATCTTTTGGTAAAGGAACAATTCAAGAAGTACAGGATTTTGATAATGGTGCTGGACTTCATGTAACGATTGCAAAATGGCTTTTGCCTAATGGTGAATGGATAAACGGTAAGGGTATTACGCCTGATTATGAAGTTGAGATGACTGCTGAGGATATAAAGGCTGAAAAAGATCCACAATTGGATAAGGCATTGGAAGTTATAAAATCTAAATAACTTATGGAAGAAAATACTTCTAATAATTACACAAAAAAAAGAGCAAACGTCTTGTCTTTTATTAAAAACCCAAGTGCGGTGTTAATAATCGTGGCAGTTGTAGTTGTTGGTCTGGTTATCTATTTGCAAAATTCAGGTCGGGTGGATTTTAGATCCTTAGAAAAAAAACAACAAAGCGTATCGGACTCAAGTTCGAAAGAAAAAATAAAAGTTTTGCCTGAAGAATCATTAGTTATTGATGTGGTTAAACAGACAAGTCCGTCGATTGTTTCAATTGTTGTACAACGATCGGGGGTACCCAATCTTTTTTCACCATTTAGTGGAGGCCAACCACAAGAGTCGGGCATTGGAACTGGATTTGCAGTTGATAAGAATTTGATTTTGACGAATAAGCATGTAGTGGCGGCTGGTGGAAAATTTACGGCTGTAGCTAAAGATAAAGATGGAGAAGAAAAAGAGTATAAGGTAACAGAAATAAACATGGATCCCTTTAATGATTTGGCAATATTAAAAATTGAAGAGGATAATTTGGTTCCTTTGACTCTAGGAGATTCTGATGGTTTGCAGGTTGGTCAATTAGTTATAGCAGTTGGAAATGCGCTAGGGCAATTTGATAACACAGTAACGACTGGGGTGGTGTCTGGACTTGGTCGAGGTATAACAGCCTCTGATCCTTTTGAGTCAATAGCTGAACGGCTAGATAATCTTATTCAAACTGATGCTGCGATTAATCCTGGTAATTCTGGAGGTCCATTACTTAACTCAAGTGGTCAAGTAATAGGAATTAATACTGCGGTTGCTGGTGCCCAGAATATTGGTTTCGCGATTCCAATCAAAGTCGCTGTTGAACTGTTAGACGGATTTAAGCGAGATGGTGGAAAAATTGTAAGACCATTCTTGGGCGTTTCGTACACGGTAATAACAAGAGAAGTTGCAATTCTTAATGAACTCCCAGAGGGAATATATGTTGAGTCGGTAACAATTGATAGTGCCGCCGATAAGGCTGGTTTGGTTGAGGGTGACATTATTACTTCAATAGACGGACAAAAACTTGACGATAAAAATCAGTTATCAGAGATCGTTAGAAAGAAAAAAGTTGGAGATACGGTTACAGTTAGTTTGTATCGTGATGGCGAGAAGTCAGAAATGCAGATAAAACTTGAAGCTGCTCCAGAAGAGATTACTCGATCGAACTAAATATTTTTTAGCTCTTTTCTGGTAATTTTTAGTAGTATTAGTTCGATTTTTTCCAGAGTTTTTTCAGCTCTTAGTCCTAAAATTCCACAAATAATTATGGCTGTGCCAACAGCAAATAAAACAGTTTGAACGCCAAAAATGTCAGAGAGAGTTCCGGCTAGGAATACTGGTAGGGCAGCAACAATTCCCATTACCATGATTTGGGTGGAGAATACTCTACCTCTCAAGTTGTTTGGTGTGAGTTCTTGAAGTAGTGTTTGTGTTGGAATGATTACAAATGACCCACCAAATCCAAGGATAATTGAGAAGAAAGAGATGAAGTATGAAAGTTTTACCGCATTAAGAAAAGAAACTGGTTTAGAAAAATTAATATCATGACCGATTATAAATCCGGCAATCATGGGAGCTAAAACTATGCCAGTAATACCTAAACCACTAATAAAAAACCCTGCCGAGATCAAGCTTCTTCTTGGAAGAATTGAGCCAAATTTGCCTATAGAAAGGGCTCCTGTGGCCATACCTAGTCCAAGTGGTAGGAGAAGAACAATACTGGCACCTTCTGCTCGTATTTTTAAGACTTGTTCCATTAGTCCTGGCCCAACAGTAACAACAAGATTTGCTAGGGCGTTAGCGATTGCCATTGTTAGGATCGTTGCCCAGACGTAACGATTGCTGGTAATAAATTTAAGCCCTTCAATAATATGTTTATTAGTAAGTTTGATTAACCCATGTAGGTTGGCAGTTTTTTCTCTAGTTGTTTCGTTGGGTAGTGGTGGTAAAAATCGACGTAGTACAAAACTAACCAGCAAACTTGTTGAACCGAAAATAAATATTACATTATTCCCGAACCTGTCTATTACTGGTCCAGCTATAGCATAGCCTCCGATCATGGCTCCAAAAAGAGTCATTTGGAATAGGGAATTCGCGGCAAGTAGATCTTTTTTGTTCACTAGCATTGGGATTGTGGCTGATTCAGTTGGTTGGAAAAATTGAAGAATTGAGTTAAGTAGTAATGTTAACAAAATTATTTGAATGGGAAGATTGATAAAAAGATATCCAAACATACAGAGACCTACACCAATATCTGTAATTAGTAGGATTTTGCGCCTGTCGAATTTATCGGCGACAACACCGGCAAACATTGCTAGGAGTGTTGAGGGGATTAGGTTGGTAAGTAAGAAAAGCGCTGAGATGGTGTTGGAATTAGTTAGTCTGAAGAGTGTGACAAGTAGGGTAAATGAAAGCATGTTGTAGGAAATTTGCAGGAGAATTTGGTTTGACCAAATAACGAGAAATGGGCGATTTTTGAGCACATTTACTAATGAATTATCGGTGCGACTTTGCATATCAGTGTTGATTATCCGCTGATATGCCTCTTTGGTGCAATAGAGGAAGGGGAATGGTTAGTTTAAGTTGTCAGACAAATCTTTTACTATCGGGTCGAGATTACCTGCAAGAATAACTGGTAAGTTGTGCCAGTTTTTTTTGATGCGGTGATCTGTGAGTCTATCCTGTGGGTAGTTGTATGTGCGGATTTTTTCTGATCGATCTCCGGTTCCGATTTGTTCTGAACGAGATTTGGCGGTTTCAGCAGCCTGTTTTTCTAACTCTCTTTGATACAGACGAGATCGTAAAATCTGTAGGGCAATTTCTTTGTTTTGAGCTTGTTTACGTTCGGCTTGAGAAGCAACTACTTCACCAGAGGGGATATGACGAACTCGAACTGCGGTTGAGACTTTATTAACATTTTGACCGCCAGCTCCACCACTGCGGAAGGTTTCAAATTCCAGATCTTTGGGATCGATGTGAAAGTCTATATCGGTAACTTCAGGCATAACAGCAACGGTTGCGGTTGAAGTGTGTATTCTGCCTGAGCTTTCAGTAGCAGGGACTCTTTGGACTCGATGAACTCCTGATTCAAAGCGATAAAGTGAGTAAACTTCTGGACCAGAGATTTTGATGATGGCGTGTTTAATGTTGCCAATTGCTCCCTCATTAATTTCGATTTCTTCAACGCTAAAGTTGTGTAGTTGGGCAAAACGAGTATACATTTTCAGTAGATCGTTACCGAATATTCCAGCCTCGTCACCACCAGCCGCTGCCCTTATCTCGATCATAATTGAAGGGGAGCCAAAAAGTGCCTTGTCAGGGGAGGTTTCAAAATTAAGCTTGGTTTTGTTATCGGTTAGCTGGTCTTGAAGTGAAATAAGTTCGTCTTTGGCCATTTTAATAATCTCTTCGTCTTTTTCAGTTGCGATCATTTTTTCTGTTTCAATAATTTTTGTCGCAATATCTTCGTTTTTTTTAGCCAGCTCTGCAATCGTTTTAAGTCTTGCGATAGTTGACGAGAGTTCCTTGACCTGTTCTGGGTCGCTGGCAATTTCAGGATCTTCAAGGGATTTTTGCGCACAATAATATTTTTCTAGTAACTCTGAGATATTTTGTGTGAGCATATGAGAAGAGTGTGGTCGTGTAAGAGAATTATTTCTTAGACTGAGCTAACATTTCACGAAGTGACATTGGGGCATTGGCGCGTCTGATTTCCTGCTCTTTTTTCTTAACAACCTCTTTTTGTCGAAGCTTTGCCTTTTCCTGTAAAGCCTGGAAGCGCTCAACTTTTCCTTGTGTGTCAACAAATTTCATTTGGCCGGTGAAAAAAGGGTGACATTTTGAGCATATTTCGAGATGGATTTCAGGCTTGGTTGAGCCAGTATTCCATGAATTGCCGCAGACACAAGTGACTTTGGCGTCGGTGTGGTATTTAGGATGCCCTGTTGGTTTCATATTGGGCTTGAATTCTAGCAGACTCTATGGCTTTATGGCAATAGTAATAGTTATTAGTGTCTTAAATGAAACTTGCGTAGAATATGAATATGTTTAGGAATTGGGAAGTCGGCAATAGCTACGCCAAAAAGAATAAAAACAGCTCCAGCATAAAAGACTATATCTGGCCTTTCGTGAAGAATAATCATTGACGCAATGACGGCAACAATAGGCTGAATATAGCCAAAAATAGATTCGAAAGAAGTAGTCAGATATTTAAGTGAGCTCTCATATAAAATGTAGGCAAGAATTCCTCCAATTAGGGCATCATAGAGTATAAAAAGAGTAATTTTTGTATTCAGATGTTCAAGCCAATTAATACCTGTGGCAATATCAAACATTACAAATGGTAGGCTGGTAAGGCTTGCCATAAAGAACGAAAAAACAATGAAAGTTTGGTAATTGTATTGATCAATATATTTTTTGATGTAGATTGTATAAATTGCAATTGTAATATTACTGGCAAAGAGCAAAAGTTGGCCGAATATTTCTGAAGTACTGAGATCTTTAGGGTCGAGAAAAATAACCATTGTGCCTCCGAGTGCAATCATAGATCCGAATAAAGTTATTCTTTTGATTTTTTCCTTAATAATGACCATTGATAGAAAAATTGTAACGATGGGGAAAAGTGCAAATATGACAGCTGCCGTTGAGGCTTCGGTTCTTTGTAGACCTGAGTATGTAAGGAGATTAGATGCAGCTGGTCCGAGAAAAGTAATAATTAGGATTTTGGGAAGGTGTTTGCGGTCAACAGAAATTAGATAACCCTTAAGGTAGTAAATTGGAGTAATTATTAGTAGTGCTAAGGAAAACCGCAGGAAAATGAAAGTATATGGTGGTATTGTTTCTACGACTGTTTTAGCAATTGGGGTGCCCAAACCAAAGAAAACAAAACTCATTATTGCGCTAACCACAGCAATTTTAGGCAGGTGAGGACGCATTTTTACTTTTTACTTAATTTTTTTATTTGACTTAAAATTGCGGATTTTCTATCTGTAGTTTGATGTCCGCTACTTAAGTCGCGAAGTGTGTATTTATCTTCCGATAATTCTTTATTGCCGACTATTAATAAGAAGTTAAACTTATTTTTGACTCCGTACGATAATATGTCCCGCATTTGAGCTACGAGTGGATAAAAACTAGTAGTGAGATGAGGGTTTTTATCGCGAATTTTTTGAGAAATTTCTAGAGATTTTGAGACAGCATTTTCGGATAAGGGGGCAATTAATAGTTTTTTATTTTTGTTTAGATCTTTGGGGTAAAGATCATATTTTTTGAGTAAGTTACCAATGACTACATCACCCATACCAAAACCAACACCAGTAAGTTTGCGATTCGAAAATTGACCGACTAGGTTATCGTAGCGACCACCGCCTGCCACAGCACGTGAATTAATGTCAGTTGGAAATACTTCAAAAACAGTTGACGTGTAATAATCAAGTCCGCGAACGATTTTTCTATCGATAACAATATAGTCGTTTAATTTGAGGAATTTAAGATTATCGCAGAGATCTTTTAGGTTGCCTGATGGTTCTGAAACACTTGTGTCGATGTAGGAAATAAAATCCTTGACGTTTTTGGCGTGTGGGTAATTTTGTTGAATGTCATGAATACTGTTAAGTATGCCGACCTTGGGAAGTCTGTCAATAAATTTGAGGATTAATGCTTGGTTTTTAGTTTCAATACCGGTCCATTTTTCAATGTCTTCCTGCAAGTCTTTTTTGTTGTTTAAGTGGATTTTTATTTTGTCAGGACCAAGGCCAATATTTTGGAAAAAGGTACAAAGTACAGCAATACAATCTGTATCGGAAATCTTTGAATCGCTGCCAATAATATCAACGTTCCATTGGAAATGTTCTCTGAGTCTACCTGATTGTGGTTTTTCGTAACGCCAGAGCACAGGAATAGAAAACCATTTAATTGGGAAAGTCAGATCGGTTTGGTTGCTGGCAATCATTCTAGCAAGTACTGGAGTCATTTCTGGTCGAAGGGTGACTTCGCGGTTTCCACGATCCTTGAATCTATAAGACTGTTCGTTAACTAGTTCAGAGCTGGTTTTGGTTTTGTAGGTTTCGATGTTTTCCAGTACTGGTGAATCATATTGCTCGAAGCCAAAACTAGTGGCTGCGTTAATCATTTGATTAAATAACCACTGTCTTTTAGCAAAGTTGTTAGGAATAAAATCTCGAGCACCTTTAACTGGTTGAAGGTCGGTTTTTTTCATTACTGAAGACTCAATATATTTCTTACGATAAGGTTACCATAGCTGTTGGTGGTGGCATAAAAGAGAATTTTTTGACCTTTTTGCGGTGGAGTGAATGGGTTATTGCTTTGTGTAGTACTTTTGTCCCAATAATATTTGGTTTTATCATTTGTGAGGGTAAAAGTTTCCCTTTTGCTGTCAACTGCGGATATTTCCCCCGATTTGAGGCTAGTTGAGATCTTAGTTAGTGGGTCTTTATTAGCATATGAAATTAATTTTTGCGTTGTTTGAACAGAGTCATTGATTGTTCCAAAGCCAATTACAATATCGTCGACCTCAAGGCGTTCAATATCTTTAAGGTTCTCGTCTTTGTTGCCATCGTTTTCTTCTCGGGGATTAACAAATTCAAAGTCGGTATTATTGTCAGTTGCGAGAGTAAAACTATTTCCACTAATTAAACTTTTTAACTCTATATTGCCTCCAAGGGTTGAAATAACTTTGCCAAAGATAGCAGTTTCTTTGTTATTTGAATCACTTTCTGTGCGATAGTAAATAAATGGAACTTTTTTGGATGTAGAAAAATCAGTTGGATTTATTTGGGTAAGGGTAAAAATGTTAACACCTGGAGTAAGAGTAAGTGAGGTTTTGGCTACTGAATTATTTGGTTCGAGTTGGTGAATGGTATTCTCTTTATCTGTAATGATGTGGAGGCTATTTTCGTCGAGGTTTTTTATTTCTATTTCGATCGATTCTGTGTTTGTGGTGTATCCACTATCTGGGGTAATATCCTCGATTTCTTTCTGTGAGGTAAAAATATTAGTCGCAGTTTCTATAATTTGTTTAGGTATTTGGCTTATTTTTTGATTGCGTATCCAAAATCCCGAAATAATTAATCCAACTAAGGCAAATAAAAGTAAAAAAAAGAGAACTGGTAAGACTTTTGCAAACAATTTCATTGCTTAATTCTACCAAAGCTAAATTATGTTATTATAGTTTTCTGTTAATAACCTAAATAATCCAAAAAGAATATGTCAGATATTATTTTTAACGGCCACTCTTGTTTTACTATCAAATCTAATGGCGGACAGATGATTGTGTTTGACCCATTCGATTCGGAATCGACGGGTCTTAAGTTGCCAAAACTTACAGCTGATTTGACTCTATCTACACATTCACACTCTGATCATAGTAATTTTGATGGAGTGGTTGGGGTTTCTGGAGATTCGTTTAGAATTATGGGGCCAGGTGAGTATGAAGTTGGGGGAACTTTAATTCGAGGTGTAAATAGTTATCATGATGAGAGTAAAGGTAGTGAAAGAGGAAGAAATACTATTTATGTAGTAAATGTTGATGGAATAAATATTTGCCATTTAGGTGATCTTGGACAGAAAAAATTAACTGAAACGCAACTTGAGGATATTGGTGATGTTGATGTTTTGATGATCCCTGTTGGTGGAGTATTTACTGTTGATGCTAAAGATGCTGTTGAGATAATTGCACAAATTGAACCAAAGATCGTAATCCCGATGCATTATAAAGAAGAAGGTCTTAAATATGATCTTGCTCCACTCGATGAGTTTGTGAAACAGATGGGGCATCCAAGCGGTGAGCCGACTAAAAAATTGTCGGTTAAAAAGGATAGAATACCTGAGGAACTTCAGGTTGTTGTTATGGAGCGTTCTTAAAAAAACGTAATCCCGCTATTTACAAAAAATATCAAACAAACAATAATACTTTTCCAATAAAAGAAAAGGTATTCTTATGTCAAAAGTAGATGATTTGCGACTACCTCCGCACAATCTTGACGCTGAAAAAAGCGTGATAGGTGCTTTGTTAATTGACAAAGACGCTGTTTCCGAGGTGGCGGAATTCTTAAGACCTAATCATTTTTATAAAGAAGGTCATGGTGATATTTTTGAAGCGATCCTTGATTTATTTGAGAAAAGAGAACCGGTTGATTTGATAACTTTGTCCGAGCAATTAAAAAAGAAGAAACATTTTGAAAAAGCGGGTGGGGCTGCGTATTTAGCAGAGCTAGCGAGTTTTGTTCCTACGTCAGTGCATGTAGTGAAGTATGCACAGATCGTTAAGGATCATGCGATTAAGAGACAGTTAATAGGTACAGCAAATAAACTATCAGAATTAAGTTTTTCTGAGTCGGGTGATGTTCACGATATTTTGGATGCGGCAGAGCAAGAGATTTTTGGTATATCCCAAGCTCATTTAAAACAGAATTTTGTACATGTAAAAAATGTTTTGACTGAAAGCTTTGATAGATTGGAAGAGCTGTCGAGGAGTAAGGGGGTATTTCGTGGAGTGGCAACGGGTTTTAATGATTTGGACAAGATCCTTTCGGGAATGCAAAAATCTAACCTATTAATACTTGCCGCCAGACCTGGTATTGGAAAAACCTCGTTTGCACTGAACATTGCTCAGTTTGCGGCTGTGAAGAAGAACGTGCCAGTGGGAATATTCAGCCTTGAAATGAGTAAAGAAGAATTGATGGATAGGGTTTTGGCGCACGAATCAGGAGTGAACGCGTCGAGAATTAAAAATGGAGACTTGGATGATGCAGCTTATGAGAGCTTAAGTATGGCAATGGGAAGATTAGCTGAAGCGCCTCTTTATATTGACGACACGCCGGCACTTTCGATTATGGAGATGAGGACAAAAGCCAGAAGATTACAAATTGAAAACGGGTTACAGTTATTGATCGTTGATTATTTACAGTTAGCCAAAGGGCGAAACTTGGAGAATAGGGTTCAAGAAATATCGGAAATATCTCAAGGTTTAAAGAATTTAGCCAGGGAGTTGAATATTCCAGTACTGGCACTATCACAGTTATCTCGTGCGGTTGAGCAAAGAGGATCGAAACAGCCACAATTGTCTGATCTTCGAGAATCAGGTGCAATTGAGCAAGACGCTGATGTAGTTATGTTTATTTATCGAGATGATCAAGACGAAGATGGGGGGCAGAGATCAAAAGAAATTTTAGCAAAATTAACTATCGCTAAACATCGTAATGGACCGACTGGTGAAATTGACTTGGTATTTATTGGTGAAAAAGTGGCTTTTTTCCCAAGGGATAAACAGCATAATAATTAGGAATTTGAGAGGTTTTTGGATATAATCTTGCGGCAAAGATAAGTATTTTGTATTTTGCCGGGGTGGCGGAATTGGTAGACGCGCACGTCTCAAACACGTGTGAAAGCAATTTCATGTGGGTTCAAGTCCCACTCCCGGCACAGTTTTTTAATTCCAAAAATTCAATTTAAACAATCATATCGACAGTTATAGGCTATTGTAGTAGTATTTGTGGCTAGCACTTTAAGCAAAGGAAGGGTGAAACAACTAATGCCTGTACTTCTGAACGAAGGCAAGGACAGGATCATCGTTGCGCTCGACACTCAAGACGTTGTCGAAGTTTCCCGCTGGGTTCGACTGCTTGCTCCCCATGTAGGGATGTTCAAAGCAGGGTTCGAGCTGACCAACGCGGTCGGAACTCAGAGGGCTTTGAGAGCAATCAAAGTCGGCGGTGGACAGGATTTCGCGGATGTCAAATTCCACGATATCTCTGAAACTGTCAGCAAGGCAGTTTCTGCGGTGGCGGGCTTTGGCCCGCACTTCGTGAATATGCATATTCAGTCAGGCGACGAGGCAATGCAGAAGGCAGTTGCGAAAAAAGGCAACAGCCTGCTGCTGGGAGTGTCGGTTCTGACCTCGCTTACCCCTCAAGAGATTCTTGAGATGTTTGTTGGGCCGTTTATCGCAATGACTGGTCATGACTACGAGTATGGCCAGGCTATGGCGATCGACAGCCCGGATGTAGAGCTGGCAGATCACGCAAGGGAACTCGCGGCTGAGTACATGAACAGGTTGGTCTTGGGTTTTGCTGAGAAGGCGGCCCGGAATGGCCTCGACGGTATCATTTGCTCGCCAATGGAACTTCGGTACCTCAAAGAGCACGGTTCTGAGGCGGTATGCAACCTTATCAAGGTTGTTCCCGGTATTCGTATGCCGGACAACAGCGTCGATGATCAAAAAAGGGTGGGAACACCCTACCAAACGATTAAGGATGGGGCTGACTACCTTGTGATCGGGCGACCGATTCTCAAGGCGGAAGATCCCGTTCGAGCAGCAAAAGCGATTGCGTCAGAGATCGATCGCGCGCTTGACGACATGGACTAAATCGAGGAGGTTGGCTTAGAAATAATGCCCAACGAAGAGAGGACTGTTCGCAATATTCTCGAGGCATCTGGTGGACTAATCATTGGAGGACACTTTGTGTTCTCCAATGGTGGTCATTCAGACAGATACATCGAGAAGACACGATTTTTGAGCCGGGTTGACTACCTTTTGGCTTTGGCCGATTTGGTTGTCAAAGCTTACTCAAAGAAGAACATCCAGCTTGTTATTGGTCCTGCAGTTGGAGGTGTCGGTTTCGCAGCAGTAGTTGCTGTGAGAATGATGCAGTCCAGCTTCGGGGCTGGAGCAGAAATGCAGTGGGGATTTGCCGAGCCTGTCCGTGACAAAGAAGGCGAGCTGATCCTTTACGAACTCAAGCGTGGATTTGCCCAGATGGTTGAAGGCAAAAGGGTACTTGTGGTTGAAGATGTAATCACCTCCGGCAGATCTGCTGCTTTGGTGGTGAAAGCTGTGCGGGCCAACGGCGGAAACGTTGTTGGTTTGAGCGCGATCATTAACCGTGGCAGGGTGACATCACTTGATGTTGGTCATCCTGGGTACTTCAAGCCGCTTCTGACTATCGATCTTCCTGTTTATGATCCTGAAAGCTGTGAGCTTTGCAAGTTCGGAGTTCCTGTTGATCTGGAACATGGACACGGAAGACAGTTCCTTGCTGGTAAGAGCTAGATCAAAAGAAAGCGAGGTAAGGTGTCGAAAGAATGGTACAGTCAAGCAGAAAGATCGGAAGATCTACCTGCGTGAACTGTGGGTTTACGGACTTGCATGCGTTCTTTCAGCTACTTAGAGGCGATGAGCCAAAATGTCCTGACTGTAAGTCGGCCAATGTGGTTGAAGGCGAGCCAACGCTCAGGTGCACTAGTTGTGAACTCACTGTGGTTCCGCGCAGACACCGAATGGGTATGGCGGTGACACCGCTGGCGTGTAATCACTGCCAGTCCGACTCGTTCGAGGTGGTGCCAAAAGTGCCAGCGGGATATATATAATCCTATGAGTAATCGTAGGTAGAATAATCAGGTAACGGAGAGCGCCTGAAAAGATCGGTTTTAGAAAAAAAACCGAAAAGCTCTCCATTTAATATTTAAAATTTGTAAAAAGAGTATAGATTTGTTATTTTTGTCGCTTATGGTTAAACCAGTTACAGAATTAAAGAAAGGTATTGTTTTTCGGGAAGATGGCGAATTGTGGATTGTGGAGAATTACGAGCACATTAAAGTTGCCAGAGGTTCCGGAACAATTAAAGTTAAGGCACAAAGCATGAGGTCGGAGGCTATTACAGAAAAGTCTTTTATGACTGGGGCAAGGGTGGATATTGTCGATGTTTTTAAGAAAAAAGCGACATATCTTTATCGAGATGGAAATAAGTATTTTTTTATGGACACTGAGAATTTTGAGAACTACGAAATTGACAGTCAAATGATCAGTGCGGCAAAGTTTTTAAAAGACGGTATGGAGGTAAGAGTTTTAGTTGACGATAGGAGTGAAATTGTTGGGTTGGAGTTACCAAAAAATGAGGTTTATAAAATAACCGAGACAGCAGTTGGAGTAAAAGGTAACACTGTTTCAAATACGAACAAAAAGGCTATGCTTGAAAACGGTGTAGAAGTAAGTGTTCCTTTATTTGTTAATACCGGGGATTTAGTCAAGATTGACACAAGGACCGGTGGATATCTAGAGCGAGTAAAATAGCTTTGGGGTAGAATTAAAATTAATTATGCATCCGATTTTTTATTCATTTGGAGACTTTTCTGTTTATACTTGGGGCGTGATGCTCGCGATTGCTGTATTGGGAGGAGTATTTATTTTTTGGAAATCGGCAATCAAAGATGATTATGATCCTGAAGAGGCAATAGATATTGCTGTCGCAAGTTTAGTTGGGGGAATTTTGGGTGCTAGACTGGTTTGGGTTTTGATGAATTTTGGAGATTTTGGAACAAACTTTATAAAGTGGATTTTGATAAATAGGTTTTCTGGATTAGATTTTTGGGGAGGAATATTCGGAGCAGTAATTTTGGGAGGATTTGTAGCTCGAAGAAAAAAGTGGAAACTATTGAGAACATTAGATTTTGCTGCAGTACCATTGTATTTTGGAGCAGTTTGGGTTTGGTTGGGACATTTTTTTAATGGTTCTGCATATGGTAGTACAACGGAGTGGGCGATTGGTGTTTTGGCTCCAGGTTTAGTTGGTAAAAGACATCCTGTCCAAATATATGCAGTTATTTTGTTTATTTTCTGTTACTTTTTTTATAAAGCGTTTGCGAAAAAGAGGAGGTTCGCGGGCGCAAAAATTTTGTTCAGTTTGGTGTCGGTTGCGATGGTGATTTTTGTAATTGACTATTTTAGAGCAGAAAGAGATTTAAGTTTAAAACTAGTTAGCTTTACACAACTTGAAGCGTTAGGGTCGATCTTGATCTTAATAATTTGGGGTTATTGGGTTTCTGGTAGAAACGTTTTGTCAGATTTTAAAAGTATTTTAAAGTTCTTTAAAGGGATAATAGTTGGAACCGGTAATTTTTTCCTTTCGACTAGGTATCGTAAAAAGATCTCAAAAAAGTTTTTTCGGTCGCCAGCAAAAATTGGACAAAAAGCTATAAATGATAGTTTTGAGCTAAAGAGTAGGATCGTTTGGAAACTTACACATCTTAGAAGTACAAAAAAATATCGAAGCAAGAAAAAGTGAAAAACTTAAAGTTTTTCGGCAAGGAATTTTGGTTAATAGTTTTTTTGGTTGTTGGGATTGTTCTGCTCGACCGAATAAGTAAAGAGATAGTATGGAATGTTTGGCGTGAACAGATAGTTTGGAATAATGGAGTAAGTTTGGGTTTTTTAGCAACTTCAGACTTATTTAGAAAAATAATATTACAGATTGTTATTTGTTTGGCAGTACTTGGGTTTTTGTATTGGTTGGTCTCGGAATTTAAGAAAAAAGATAAAAATTATTTTGTAATATTGCCATTGGGAATGGTTGTTGCAGGTGGAGTGAGTAATTTAATTGATCGGATGCTTTGGGGGAGTGTAATGGATTTTATACCGTTTTTTGGTTTGTGGACATTTAATATTGCTGATTTTTCCATTAGTGTCGGGGTGGTTTTGTTACTAGCTAATAAATTAATTTATGATTTCTGGAAACGTTAAAATACTATACGAAGATGTAGAGCTATTGGTTATGGAAAAGCCGTCAGGTTTGGTGGTCAATAGAGCTGATTCGACAAGAACTCGAACCTTGCAAGAGATTTTGGAAGAATATTTTGGATATGAACAGTTTGGCGGGCCGGGCAAACGTGCTGGTATCGTTCACCGACTAGATAAAGATACAAGTGGAGTAATGTTGGTAGCAAAATCTGAGGAATCCATGGCGAATCTACAAACGCAGTTCAAGAATCGTGAAGTGAAAAAAACATACACAGCTTTAACTCATGGATTTGCTAAGCGTGAATTTAATGTAACACTTAGTTTGGCTAGGTCAAAAGCAAATCGGTTGAGATATTCAATACAAAAGGAAGGAAAAGAGGCGGAAACAGGTTTTGTAACGAAGCAGTATTACCAAATTAATCCAGAAGATGCTCAAAATATTAAGAAAAAATTATCTAAGGATTTTTGGACAAGTTATGACAGATTTAGCTTGGTTGAGGCGTACCCAAAAACCGGACGTACACATCAGATAAGGGTGCATCTACATAGTGTGTTTGCACCAATTGTGAGAGATGAGATATATGGAGGTAGAAAATGGTTAAGGGTTGATCAGATTTGGGCAGATAGAATGTTTTTACACGCTTCAAAAATTAGTTTCAAACATCCAAAAACAAACAAAATTGTCGATTTTGAGTCGAAATTACCAAGCGAATTGCAGGGAATTTTGAAAAAATTAATTAAGGTTGAACTTTGATCCTCTAGAACTTAATAATAGAAAGAAGGTCTGCAAAATATTTTTTGATTTGCGGATATTTTTATATGCAAAAACTTGGTAAGGTTAAGATAAAAAAACCGTCAGAGCTGACAAAAAAAAGAAAGCGGAATCGTGCCATTTTTTTTGTGATATTGATTCTGTTTACATTAGCCTTGGTTAACGGAATTTTTAAGTTTGTTAAGTTTAGTGATTATGTTTCGAGGCCAATCGATGGAACCGAAAAAAAAGCTTCAGGAAGGTCTTGGAGTGCAGATAGAATAATTACAGTAGCCATAGACTCAAATCCTGTAATTATGGCGGTTTTTGACCCTTCTACGGGCAAAGTTGGGGTAATTTCAATGCCGAGGGACACATACAGTGTGGTTCCTTCGGATCTGGGGCTTTATCCAGTTTATTCGATTAGGGAGTTGGGTGAGCTAAAGGGTGTGCCAAGTGGGGAGCTGTTTGAAAATACTTTGTCAAATTTTATCAATGCTCCCGTGGAGAGGTATTTGTTTTTCCCAAAATCAGAAGTTGTTTTAGGTCAGGGTAAGGATGAAATTGTTGGAAAAATTAGAAATGCCTTTTCTATTCAAAATTTAATAACTGCGCCTTTTAAAGTTAATAAAGGGGAAATGGTAACTAATCTTAGTTGGTCTGAATCACTCAAACTTTGGTGGTTTGCCAGAGGTGTACGTAGTGATAGATTCGAATATTATGATTTAAGTAAAAATGGGGTAATTTCGGAAATTATTTTGGCTGATGGAACCAACGCTTTTGGAGCCGATGAGGTTGGAGTTGCGGATTTTACTAGGAAAGTTTTTACCGAAGATAAAATTTTGAAAGAAAAATTAAAGATCGAAATACTAAATGGGACCGATTCTCCGGGGAGGGGAAATAAAATTGCAAATATTTTAGATAATATTGGCTGTGATGTTGTTCGGGTTGGTAATTACACTGGCGAAAGACTGGAAAAAACGATGATTAGTCTGAGTAAAGACAGTGAAAATAGTTTGACTATCGAAAGACTTGAGGAGATTTTAGACGCCAAAGGAGTAAGTGGAAACTTTACTTCAAGGGATGTTGACATCACGATTGTTCTAGGTCAAGATATTCTGAAAAGATTTTAGTTTTAATCTAAAAATATGTTTAGTGTTTGGATAGTTGCAGCAGTTACGGTATTTGCTATTTCGCTGATTGTGGCGATCGTTAGTGTGGAAAGAGAGAAAAAACAGGAGCCAGAAACCGAGGATTTGCCTGATCGAGGCGATGCGACCTTGCTTTCAAAACCAATCGAGTCGCCCGTTTTGGGCCATGGTCAGGTCCGCGAACAAATTGAATCTCAGGAAAAAGTAGAAATGCTGGATGATACTAAGCATAGTCACAGCAATATAATTATGGAGAATCATAGCCAATTAGCCACTGGTGCTGAGATGGCTAACAACTTGGAAAAAGTTGATGAGGATGTAGATGAGATTATTCCTAGGTATTTAGAAGAGGAAATCAATGATAAGGAGCAATCCAAAAAACTGGTGGGTGAAATTGATCTTTAGATATTTTATACGGTAAAAGAAGGCTGGTTTGCGAGATCTTTGGCGCGAGTTATTTCGAACAAAATAACCTGAACCTCTTTTTGGGTAACCGATTTGATGCAGCATTCAAAAGTATTTCCAGCAGTAATTAGCCTTAGTAGTTTAAATGATAGGTCGTCAGGAAGATTGCCGACATGTTTATTGTCGTAAGTACATAGTTCGATCGAGTGCTTTTTTGGAGAGATTTTTAGTTTGTCGCCCGAGGCTAGTTTTGATAGAAGATTTTGGTCACCGATTTTGACTAAAGTTACAACCTTGGTCTTGCCTGGCTCTGAAGCCAATTTTTGAAATAGTTCGCGAAAGTTTTGTTTATCACCTTCAAGTGTTGGAGATTTTTGATCTGAGGATAGTCGGTTGAGTCTGGTAAGGTTTTTTTTGGCAATAACATTAAAACCATCAAGGTCGGTGACTGATTTATATGTTTGGCGAGATTTGGTTATATTGCCGGTTTCAAAATATGCCCTAGCTAATCGATTGAGTGTTTCGATGTCGTTGGGATTGTTTTTTAGAATTTTTTTGTTTATTTCAATTGCCAGTTCCCAGTTATAGTCAAGTGCGGCTGAGACGGCTTGTCCTTCAAGCGTTTTGTCCTCGTTAGTCATTAAGAGATAGAGTATATTGAATAAAAAATAAATGTCAATTTTTTTATCAAACTAGCTACAAAGTTTAACTTTGACAAAAATATAATAATCGACTTTAATTTAGCTCTATCGAAACAAAAAATTAATAAAGAAGAATGTCTGGACACAGCAAATGGTCAACAATTAAAAGGCAAAAAGGAGCAAATGATGCCAAGAGGGGTGCAACTTTTACACGGCTAGCCAATGCAATCATGATTGCTGTTAAAGAAGGTGGTGGTGGAGATCCTGATTCTAATTTTCGTCTTAGATTAGTACTTGATCAAGCAAGGGCAGCTAATTTGCCGAAAGACAATATCGCTAGGGCAATTGATAAAGCATTAGGTAAGGGTGGCGGTCCGGCTTTGGAGAGTGTGATTTATGAAGGATACGCTCCAAGTGCAGTGGCAATTTTAGTTGAAACAATTACTGATAACCGTAACCGAACTGCATCGGAGGTAAAAAGTACGATCGAAAAAGCAGGGGGAAGTTTAGGTGGGCCAGGGACTACACAATGGATGTTTGAGAAGAAGGGAGTAATTGAAGTTCAGACTGATGGTGAAGATGTGGATGAATTTTTTCTTAAAGTGGCGGATTTTGGTGCTGATGATGTTGTGGTAATTGACAAAAACTCTGTGCAAGTAATAACAAAACAGACTGATTTGAAAAGAGTTGAAGACCAACTAAGGGAGGACGGTTATAATGTTATTTCAGCTGATTTTGATTATATTGCAAAGAACTCAACCCATATTGAGGACGCAGACAAAATAAAATCAGTTTTGGGTCTAATCGAAAAACTAGAAGATTTGGGAGATGTGGTCAAAGTGAGTTCTAATTTGGATGTCCCAGACTCGTTTTACGAATCTTTGTAAAAGACAAGAAAATTTTTGATGCAAGAGTTAATTATCGGAATTGATCCTGGAACGGCAACGACAGGTTTTGGTGTATTAGACGTAACTTCTGGTTTGCCAAGATTAATTGAATATGGGTGTATTTCTACACCGAAAAATTTGCAAATGCCCGACAGGTTACTGATGTTAGCGATGGGGTTGGATGACCTTTTTGGAAAATATATGCCTCAAGCGGTTGTTATTGAAAATTTGTTTTTTGGAGTAAATGCTAAAACCGCGATCACTGTTGGACAGGGCAGGGGGGTTGTTTTGGTTACTGCAGCCAAATACGGTCTGCCATGTTTTGAATATCAGGGATTATCAATAAAAAAAGAGATTACTGGTAACGGCAAAGCAGACAAGGTAATGATCCAGGATGCAGTGGCAAAAATTCTTGATGTGAAAACTTGGGAAAAACCGAGTCAGGGTTATTTGGATGACGCAGTAGATGCACTGGCGATTGGGCTATTCCATTATCGTCAAATTAATCCAAACGATGAAGGTTTGGCTGTAAAAAAGGAAAGAAAGCCTAAGAAAAAGAAATGAGACTTTTTAAACGCAAACCAGCGCGACTCAAAAATCCAATGGCGGTTAGAACTAGTAAGATAAAAGTTGCAGACAGACTTACGGTTTCAAAGAGGCAGATTCTGGTCTTTTTTTCAATTTTGATGACTGGCGGTTTGACTGTATCTTTGTTGTCAGAAGGTCGAAGTTTGTATTTGCTTTCTCTGCTTTTGGCTATTGCATCAGGACTTGCAACGGTTTGGGTTTTACGAAAAGACTTGGCTGGTATTAAATATTTTGTACTGCCGATTTTGCCTTTTTTCTTCACATTTGCGATGTCGTTATTTTTTCAACTATTGCCAGAGCGTTGGTTAACAAGATTGCCGTTTATGGTCGTGTATGGAGTTTCAATTTATTTAATTTTTTTGAATCAAAATGTTTACAATATTGCAGCAATTAGAACGATTGCACTACTAAGGGCAGCACACTCTGTGGGCTTACTGTTTACACTTATTTCGGTTTTTATTATTAGTAATGTCACATTTTCTCTAAGGTTTAATTTTGTGATCCTAACGCTAATTCTGACGGTGATTTGTGGGCTAATGATTTTTCAAACCCTTTGGTCTTTTGAACTGGAGGACTTGCTAACCAAAAGATTACTTAAGATGACTTTGGTATTAACTTTGATTGTTGGACAGGTGGTACTAACTCTTTCTTTTTGGCCGGCAGAACCAACGGTTTCAGCAATTGTAGTAACGACGGCTGTTTATGTTTTGTTGGGGCTAAGTCAAGCGTATTACACGGATCGGTTATTCAGGCGAACCGCAATTGAGTATATTTCATTAGGAATGGGAGTATTTTTGTTGTTGTTTTTGACAACAAGCTGGATAGAGTAGGGAAAAATTTAGCTACAAATTGAAGCTAAAATGTTACTTCGTCATTACCTATTAATTAGACCTATAGTATATTCATTTTTTTGATTAACAAACATAAAATCTAGTGTTAAACGATCGTTGTTCTTACAAAAAACTTAAATTCGGTGGCAAAAATAAATTAGTAGAGGAGTAATAAAAAAGAGGAATTAGGTTCAAGAGTAGAGCAAAATGATATAGTTTGATACAGTGTGAAAACTTGTGAAAATTGTCGTGAAAACTGAATGTTAGTCAAAGGCGGGGAGTGATAGTAGTAAAAATGTGGATAACTTGTTTTCGGTTATAAGGTTTTTGGGAGTAGGTATTAATATTTATATTGCCAATACAATACGATATTATTTACTCTTTTAGCTTTGAATGAATGAAAAAAGACTATTGTAATAAGCTAAATAGCGACGTAAATATTTATATTATAGGGTCATTTTAGGCTTAAAAAAGTTGAGGTAGCGGTAGTGAGAAAGGAGTAAGTGGTCGGTGATTGGTCGGTAAGTAATGATGTGTGTTGATTAATTAATAGCTTGTAGGGATATTGCACTACACTGGTCTGTAAGAGTAGAAAAATGATATGTCGTACAATATAACTTTTGCGACATAAAATAACAAAAACGGGGTGGGGACGAAAACACTAAAAAAATGAAATTTGTTAAAAAAACAAAAAATAAATTTTTAAAAACTTTGATCTAGTTTGATTTAACCCCCTATGGATTGGCTTAATTATTTGATTAATTTGATATGGTTTGTTATCTTGACCACTTTTTTATTGTTTTTTGCGGTATATATGCGGTTATTAGCTATATTTATTGAAATTCGATGATAGATTACCCTACCCAATTAATAAAAAGCCGTTTTAGGACCAATTAGGGGTTTTTAGCCTCAAAATATCGATATTTTGAGGCTAAAGTGATATAAGTGTTGTTTAGATTTCTTGAACATTAACTGTTTGGAGGTTTGGTTTTGTTTGTCAAGGGAGTTTGCTCAGACTTTTTGGGCTTTCTGGCAGAATTGTCGCTGGTAAGGCGGTCGGTTTTGCTGGGGCTTACTATAGCAGTACTTAGTTGTGCTGTTACTTGGATCTGGACTCAGAATCCTTTCTGGGGCTTTGTTACTTTGGGATTTGGCGCCTTCTGGTGGGCTGTTCTTGGGGCTTCTGTCGCACAAGTCTCTCGGACTGATTGATCGCTCTTTTCCAGCGTCGGTTTTTGGAAAATAATCTATTTACATTTGTAATAGATTGTATTCGAGAACCGGCTTTTTTTAAGAAAAATTATATGTCGCACAATATGATAGAGTGGTTATATGGAGAATGATCAAAAATCGTCGAAAGAAAAATCTGATAAGTTTGGTAAAGAGATCAGTGAGTTTTTGGAATATTTGGAGGTCGAAAGAAACGTTTCTCCCCTCACCTTACGGGACTATAAACACTATTTAGAAGTTTTTGCTAATTGGGCAAGTGAGAATAATATTGGCGAGATCGAAAGTATTGATATTAAACAAATTAGGTCGTTTAGGCTGTTTTTGTCGAGAAAATTAACTCAGGATGGTGAGCCAATTAAAAAGATAACGCAGAATTATTATGTTATTGCATTGCGGGCAATGCTTAGATATATGGTTAAGAATGACCGCAAGGTTATTTCGCCTGACAAGATAGAGCTAGGTAAACAAGAAGGTAGACAGGTTAAGTTCTTGACTCAAGATCACTTGAATAGATTACTCAATAGCCCAAATATAAATAATTTAAGTGGTTTAAGGGATAAGGCAATATTGGAGATGCTTTTTTCTACTGGTTTGCGTGTGTCGGAGATGGTTGGTTTGGATCGCGACTCAATTGATTTAAATACTGGAGAATTTGG
>CAYROP010000004.1:0-14827 GCA_964426075.1 uncultured Gammaproteobacteria bacterium
TATTTGAAGACGAAGGCCTGCAGGAGATAAAAATCGAACTTGGTCTAACCGAGTTTGATCCGCACTTTCACGAGGCGGTAACAGAAGTCGCTGGTGAGCCCGACGGCACAATTGCCGAAGTACTAAAAAACGGTTTCACCTTAAACGATAAGGTTATCCGTCCCGCGACAGTCACAATTAATAGAAAAAATAAGTAAAATAAAAAAAGGAGACAAAAAACATGTCAAAAATAATTGGAATTGATCTCGGTACAACCAACTCGGTTGTTTCAGTAATGGAAGGTGGAGAGCCAAAAGTTATCCACTCAGCCGAAGGTCGCAACACCGTACCTTCAGTTGTTGATCCAACCAAAAATATTGTCGGAGATGTGGCCAAACGCCAAATAGTCGTCAATTCAAAAAACACTATTTTTAGTGTTAAGCGTCTAATGGGTCGCAAGCTCAAAGATAAAGAAGTTCAGAGTTTACTCAAGTGGATTCCTTACGAAGTTGTCGAAGGCAAAAACGGCTCTGCTGATGTCAAAGTCGACGGCAAAACCTACACCCCACAAGAAATCTCTGCAATGATTTTAGCCAAACTCAAAAAAGATGCCGAGAGTTATCTAGGCGAAGATGTCAAAGAAGCAGTTATTACCGTTCCTGCATACTTTGACGATGCTCAGCGTCAAGCTACCAAACAAGCTGGAGAAATAGCCGGTCTTGATGTTAAACGCATTATTAACGAGCCTACCGCAGCCGCTCTGGCCTACGGACTCGACAAAAAAAATGCTCACACTATTGTGGTCTATGACCTTGGTGGTGGAACATTCGATGTGTCTGTTCTTGAGTTAGGTGATGGAGTTTTCGAAGTTAAAGCCACTGGTGGTGATACCCACCTCGGAGGTGATGACTTTGACCAGGCTATTATTGACTACCTTGTTACTGAATACAAAAACACTGAAGGTGTTGATATTTCAGGCGACAAAGCTGCAATGCAGCGTATTAGAGATGCTGCTGAAAAAGCCAAAATCGAACTATCATCTGCAACCGAGTCCGAAATAAGTCTTCCATATCTTACGGCTGACAATTCTGGACCTAAACACATGCAAACCAAACTAAGCCGAGCAAAACTCGAAGAGCTTGTTACTGGTTTAATCGAAAAAACCCTAACTCCAGTCAAGAACACTCTCAAAGATGCCGGAGTCGAAGCAACTGCTATTGACGAAGTTATCCTCGTTGGTGGAATGACTAGAATGCCAAAAGTTCAGGAAAAAGTTAAAGAATTCTTTGGCAAAGATCCTAACAAAGGTATTAATCCTGACGAAGTTGTTGCCATCGGTGCCGCTATCCAAGGAGCAGTCCTTTCTGGAGATGTTAAAGACATTCTTCTTCTTGATGTCACACCTCTTACCTTAGGTCTTGAAACTCTAGGTGGTGTTCGCACTCCGCTTATCGACCGCAACAGTACGATCCCGACATCCAAGTCGCAGATTTTCTCAACTGCAGCCGACAATCAAACCTCAGTAGAGATTAATGTTCTACAAGGTGAGCGCGAAATGGCAACCGACAACAAGAGTCTTGGTAGGTTTATTCTCGATGGAATTCCGCCTGCACCTCGCGGCGTGCCTCAAGTTGAAGTTACATTCGACATTGACGCAAATGGAATCCTTGCTGTTTCAGCTAAAGACAAAGCTACAGGCAAAGAACAGAAGATTACCATTACCGGCTCTACTTCGTTAAGCAAAGAAGAAGTCGAATCCAAAATGAAAGAAGCCGAAGCTCACAAGGCCGAGGATGACAAGAAAAAAGAACTTATTGAAGTTCGCAACAACGCTGAAAGTTTAGTCTACCAAAGCGAAAAAGCACTTAAAGATGCTGGAGACAAAGTTAGCACCGAGGTCAAAACTGAGGTTGAAGAAAAAGTTAAATTAACCAAAGAAGCTCTTGAAGCCGACGATGTTGAAACGATCAAAAAAGCGACAGAAGAATTGAGTGCCTCAACTCAAAAAATCGGCGAAGCTATGTACAGTCAGCCACAATCTGAGCCACAAGCCCAGGCTGAAGGTGAAGAAGAGGCCAAAACCTCCGAAGAGCCAACCGCCGAAGGTGAGACTCAAGAAGGCGAAGTTGTAGAAGAAAAAAAGTAAAACAAAATGGCATTTAGGCCAGAAGCACAACCAAAGCCGACCGGGCTGGAATCCAAAACCCGAGAAGAGTTAGAAGCTCTTTGGGACAAGGCTGATGACAGTCCGGCTGGTAGTGCTGATGGTTACACTCAAGGCCAAATATCCGAAGCACTCAGTCGCCTCAATCACAAAGAAGCTCTAAACGGTGCCAATATTCCTGATTCTCCACTTCCTTCTTCTAACCTTCCATTCAAAGACGGACAGGGGAGAATAATTAATTACAATATTCTTAGGATGAGACGAGAAGCCGTCGCTGCAATCAGAGCCAAACATCCGGAAGATTTTAAAGATCA
This sequence comes from uncultured Gammaproteobacteria bacterium, assembly GCA_964426075.1. Lineage (GTDB taxonomy): Bacteria > Patescibacteriota > Microgenomatia > CAYQLK01 > CAYQLK01 > CAYQLK01. The sequence continues at coordinate 2,458 of CAYROP010000004.1, forward strand.
AGAAAAAGAAAGGAAATAGTTACTCACCAAAAATTCTTCCAAAAACTGCCTCCGACATCTTTGTCATCAGTTTTGGCTTAGATTTGAATAAAACAAATTGCAAGACGTAACAAAATTTATTTTGTGAGTAATTACGTCCTGCGTTAAGAATTAATTATTTAAATTAATTATTAATTCTCTCGTTGAGACAGGAAACCTGAAACTAAAAAGAATTAATATGAGCAATCCAGAGAATCAATTATCAGAACTAGAACAAAACAAACGCCAAGCTGCAATTACTGTGGCACATCAATATCGGTCATCACATCGCGGACTAGAAGCACTTAAGCAAGATGCACAAAGAGCAAAAGAAGAAGGTAATCGCCGTTTTCGTGGTTGGATGGTTGAAACCTATTTTTTAGCGATCGAGCTTTGGAAAGAGTCACTTGCTACGCCTAAAATAGACCCACTTCGAGATTTTGTTATTGACCGACACCCAAGACCTAAGCCAGCTGAACCTAAACCAACCATTCCACGAATCGATAAACCAGTCCGCGCTTTGCCAATCAGTAAGGCTACTCAAACCAGTCCACCCAGACCTCAGGATGAAATATTTTCTGAGAGAAAAAAAGCCAAAATCGCAAGAGAACTATCCGGCGAAGTGGATCTTGATGGTAACGATCCAGAAGAATTTCCAGTCGAATTATTTTTTTCAGACAGAAGTGAAATCGTTATTGTAGAAAAAACACCAGGAGTTTTTGGTCAATATTATCAACATCCTCTCGACAGAAGCCCCCGCGTTTTTCGAGATAACAAACAGCCCCGCGTAAGTCAAAAATTCAAAAAATAATGACACCCGAAACCCTCACACCACCAATCGAAATAGGCAAAAATAATCCTCTTAAAAAAATCGACAAAGCCGTTGTTATTGTTCATCCCGATAATCGTACAACTGGTGGTTTTTCATCGACCGAAGGTGAAATGTTAAGCCACCTCGGAAACAAGTTTTTGGATATTCAACGCAAACTTCTAGGCAGGTACAAGAAACATGGTTACACTAATTTTGCTTTTGTTTATGGCGACACTTTACCAAACCATCTTAGCAATCTGTATCCACACGACCTTATTGATTCTTATGTTATCACTCCAACTATCAATTCTATAATTACCGATGAAATATTAGCTGGGGAATTTCGCGACACTGTTCCCAATCTTAATCTTTCCCCGAGTGCAGATATTGTCATCGGTGGGTACCGGGCAGGAATTTGTGTTGATGCGATGAAAAAAGCTTTAGAAGATCTTGGTCTCACCCCAAGAATCAACTATTGGCTTACCAATCAAGCTGTATTTATGGTAATGTCACGCGAAGCTCGTCGTATGCTTGGTCCAATGTATGACGAAGAACAAAGATCTCAAGACCGAGATATTTGGGATAGTATTAAAAAAGGACAAACAACAATACAAGTATAAAATATATGAACTTAATTTCTAATCTGATTGCAAATAACCGCTCCTTGTCCCCACATTCCTCAATTCACTTTCTTGGATCTCTTTTTGTGAGTGGGCACGGTTTTTGCTTGCAAAAGAACGAACAAAAAGTGAAAAACAAAAATCACGCTGGGATTTTTGGTGTGCCAAGACAGTGGATTGAAAAAAACCTGTTTCTCGCAAGAGAAAACCCTAATCTACAATTTTCAAAAAGTAATTAATTATGGCAGACAAAAAAGATCCCTACTCAATTCTAGGCGTTAACAAATCCGCAACCGATGCGGAGATTAAGAAGGCATACAGAGAAAAAGCTCGCAAATCTCATCCTGATGTCGACAAAACCGCAGGCGCCGAAGCTCGTTTCAAAGAAGTCAACGAAGCCTATCAAATTCTATCCGACAAAGACAAAAGGGCGGCTTACGATCAGTATGGACATTCCGCTTTTGATCAAAACGCAGGTTTTGGCGGTGGTAGACCAGGTGGTGCAGGCAGTCAAGGCGGTTTCAATTATCAATGGTCTTCCCAAAACGGCCAAGGGTTTGGTGGATTCGAAGATGCTTTTGATATTTTTGACATGATGTTCGGCGGTCAATCGCCATTCGGCTCCAGACAGCGAACTCCACAATATGGTCTGCATATTTCTTTTGATGAAGCCGTCCATGGTGTTACCAAAGAGTTCGATATAAACGGCAAACGCCAAAAAGTCAAAATCCCTGCTGGTGTTGATGACGGTACTACGATTCGTTTTAAGGATTTTGCAATTGTTTGTCAGGTTTCCGCTTCGAGCAAATTCGCTCGTCGCGGTCATGATATCTATACCGAAGCTAAAATAGATTTTACCCAAGCAGCGCTTGGTGATGTGATTGAGGTGGAAACAATTGATGGAAAAGTAAAAGTCAAAGTCCCAGCTGGCACACAACCAGATAGCAAAATAAGACTCGCTGGCAAAGGAGTAACCAAAATCAACACCAAAACCAAAGGGGATCATTACATCATAATTACCGTTACAGTTCCCAAAACTCTTAACTCTAAACAAAAGGATTTATTAAAAGAGTTCCAAGAAGCCAGCAAAAAGAAATCCTGGTTCTGACGTCCTTCCGATCTCTCCAATTTGCTTTGATGGATCTCTTTTTGCAAGTGGGAATGGATTTTGCATATGCAAAAGAGCGAGCAAAAAGTGAAAGAGCAAAATCTAGCTGGGATTTTGAACGTGCCATTAAAGCAAATTGAAAAAACTTGTTTCTTCAAAGAAGAAAACTTGCCTTTAAAACTAAATAAATAAAAACTAATAATAATTAATAAATCCCCCAAGACTTGCTTCAATAAGCTAAAATACACCAATTCAAAATATACCAATGCGTCAACGCAACATATTCAATCCCGATCCAAAAGTTCCTTTTAAACTCAGTCGTTCCAAGTTGGAGGATTTTACTCGTTGTCCAAGATGTTTTTATCTCGATCGTCGTCTTGGCGTAGGGCGACCATCAATGCCATCTTTTAATCTCAACACTGCAGTCGATACATTATTCAAAAAAGAATTCGACTTCCACCGAGCAAACGGAACCAAGCACCCACTAATGGAACATTACAAAATAGACGCCGTTCCATTCCAGCATCCCAAAATAAATGAGTGGCGCGAGAACTTCGTCGGTATCCAAGTTCATCATCCTTTGAGCAATTTTATCGTTACGGGAGCAATCGATGACATTTGGGTTACTCCAGATAACAAACTTCACGTTGTCGATTACAAAAGCACTGCCACAGAAAAAGGTATTGATATGGATGGTATGTACAAAGACGGTTACAAACGTCAAATAGAAATCTATCAATGGCTCCTTCGTTCCAGTGGTTTCGATGTTAGTGATATCGGATATTTTGTTTATGCTAACGGACGCACGGATCGTAAAGCTTTTGATGGCAAACTAGAATTCGATGTTAAAATATTTCCTTACACTGGAGACGCTAGTTGGGTAGAGGATGCTCTTCTTAAGGCTCGCGACTGTCTAGAATCCGACGCACTCCCTGGCAGTGACCCCACCTGTGAACACTGTAGATATAGAAAAGAATCCGAAGAAGTTGAGTGTGAATGATTAAAAATATAATGGACAATATTAAAGCCAATTGAAAGCACCAACAAATCTAATCTATTTACAAAAGAAGAGAAGTACGAATAAAAAAAATGTAAATATAAAAATAAATTTAAATTACAAAACAACTCTCGGCAATAAAATGTCGAGAGTTGTTTAGTATGTGGACTGTTTGAGATTAACAAATCTCTGTTGTGTTTTTTACTACTTGCCGAAGAAATGAAATCCTCGCATATTTCCACCGAATCCCATTTTCCCCATGTTACCGTAAACATATTTTGGATCGATCCCATTATCTTTTGCCCACTTTTCTAGCTCTGTTTTTTGTTTTTCCATTGCTGCCCTAATTTCTTGTCTGCTCAAACCTTTAAGATTCTCCATTATGCTCATATGATTTGTATGTAGTTCGGTTCGTTTGTCGATAATAAGTTGTTTTTGAGCTTCGTTTATTTTGCCGTCGTCCACTAATGTTACGAGATCCTGTGAAGATTTTTCTAGCATCCTTTTGTGGTGTTTTTCGAGTTCAGCGTTAAACACCTGTCTGACTTCTTCTTTATTGAGGCTAAATCTCTCCGCAATTCTTGTAACCAGTGAGGCTGTCGGATCGTCGAATACTTCTTGGCCCTGTGCAAAAGCTTTTGAAGAACCGATCATTCCTCCGCTAACAGCAATTATTGCAATAGCAATCACAACTATCTTTCTTTTCGTTTTCATCGGCCTTTTGGTGTTTTCACCTCCTTCTTATTTAACACAAAAATTCTAGCTAATTTTTCTTAATAATTGCTTAAACTATAAGCATTTAATTATGAATTATTTTCAGCCAAAGTCACTGTAAAAGTAGAGCCTTTTCCAACTTGACTTGCTACCTCAATTGTTCCGGAATGTGAATTAATTATTTTTTTAGCAATTGATAATCCCAAACCAAAACCCTCCGTTGTCGACCGCGATTTGTCAGTGCGATAAAATCTCTCAAATATTTTGTCTTGTTCATTTTTACCTATTCCAATACCTTGGTCGCGAACAATTATTTCAACTTTTCTCGATAGTCTCCTTGTAGTAACCTGAACTACGGAATTATTTTGACTATATTTGATGGCGTTTTCCAAAAGAATTGTAAACAGCTCAACTAAGTTTTCTTTATTTCCAGCAACAGTTATTTTTTTGGCTGATATTTTTGGTGAAATTTTTATTGACTTTGCTTTTGCTAAAACCCCAACCCTATCAATTGCCACTTTAACTGTTTCTGAGATATTAACATTCTCACTTTTTTCTTTGCTGTTTTTTTCTGAACCTAAACCGGTTAGAGACAATAGATTGTTTGTCAGATTCTGAAGTCTGCTTAACTCTTCGAGATTGCTGTTTACTAGTTTGCGGGCAGAGTAGTCAGTTATCTTTTTTTCCATTAGTCCTCCCTCCATCTCCGCTCTTAGTGTTGCTATCGGTGTTCTTAGTTCATGGGAAGCGTCAGAAATAAACTGATTCTGATCTTCGATCATTACCTTAATAGGTTTAAGTGTTCTACCTGCCAACCAATATCCAAGCCCGGCAGTCACGGCCAAAATTGCACCATTTGCTACAACTAGCGACATCATTGTTCGATGTTTGTGTTGTTGTAGATCATCAATCGTTGGTGCATCAGGCTGTCTAAGTACACGAAACAATTCTATTTCTCCTCGCAATTCTTCGAACTTTAATCTCTCAATTATTTTATCTATTTCCGCTGTTGCTGCTTGATAAAAAGCCACACTGAACAGCCCGCTAATTACCAAAATAATTAACACATACCAGACAGTCAATTGTATGCGCGCCGTATCAAAAGGATTATTTTTCATCATTTATTTCGTATCCAAAACCGCGAACAGTACGGATAAGATCTGTACCAAAAACTCCATCTATTTTATCTCTTAAATGTTTAATATGTACCTCAATTGTTGTCGGTAGAATATCGGTTTCATAATTCCAAACATTATTTACTATTTGCTGCTTACTTACCACAATATTTTTATTCCTCATTAAATATTCCAATATTGCAAATTCTCTTGGAGATAGTTCAATTGGAGAATTGTTCATTTTTACTTTAGATGTTTTTGTGTTGAGGGTTAGATTTTTTATTTTTAATATTAGATCCTTATCTGTGGTAGCTCTGCGAGATAGTGCCCTAATTCTGGCAAATAATTCCTCAAAAGAAAAAGGCTTAACCAGATAATCATCCGCCCCGGCATCCAACCCAACTACCTTGTCACTGACTTGGCCTTTGGCAGTAAGAATGAGAATTGGGGTAGTTATTTTTTCTTCTCTTACGGTTTTGCAGATTTCTATTCCATCTATTTCTGGTAACATCAAATCAAGGATTATCACATCATATTTTTCTCCCAGTGCCAAGTCCATTCCTTTATCGCCATCGTATGCTACATCGACAGTATATTTTTGCAGTTCCAATGCCCGCCTCGTTGCATTGGCAAGTTTGATCTCATCCTCCACTAACAATATTTTCATCTTCATAAGAATATTAATTTTCGCTTAATTTTACCTTAACTTTTTGTTAAAGCTTCAGTTCTAACATTTAAATACTTCCAACCATCAACCCGTCAATTACTTTTTAACGAATCTCTATATTTTGTTTAACTAATATAGTTTTATTTTTGTGAGAAAAAGCAAACTGAAAAAAATGTTGTAATTAAAACAAGAATCTATTCAACATTAGGTGTTAATCTTCTTTTGTTTACTGCCATTATCGCCAAAATCATCCCAACCGCATGCAATACCAAAACCAAAACAAACACTCCCAAATATCCATAGCCTGAAAAAATCAACCCACCAACTGCTGCTCCTCCTGCTCCAGCTATTGCTCCGCCACCTTGTGCATAAGACCATCCACGTGCAGTGTGCTTACCATCAAGACTCTTAGAAAACATTGCCAGCCAAGCCGGCGACAAAACTCCAACCCCCAAACTATAAATAATTAGTCCAGCTCCAAACCACACCATCTGACTGGTCACCAAAATAATTGCCACCCCCACAAGTTGCAAAAAATTTCCCACTATTAAAAATCTGGAAAACAAACTATTTTTTTTATCCTCCAAACGACCAAAAACCAAAGCAAATATTCCAATTGCTAAAGTATGAGCCGACCACAAAAAACTTCCAGCTTCTGGTTGCTCACCAATAGCTAAAATATAACCACCATATAGTGGCAAAAAAAGTCCAAACCCAAAAATATTTGCAAGGTTGCTAGCTAGTAGCAGTTTTGCTTTTACGGGATGTTTGGAATCGGGCATACTTCAAGTGTAGCACTCCCTAGTTGGCTACAATAATTGATTTTTCCGTCTGGATAACTTTTTTTTAATTCTTATTAAATAAAACGCAAACACCATAAGCATCAAAAAGAATAAGAAAAGAAACATAAATTTAACAGACGAAAAAGTTTCATTTCCAGCATTGCCGGTCAAATAAGTAATAGAAAAAAATATCACTGTCGTTACTACAAATACTCCAACAACTGCATAAACAGAGTAGAGGATTCTAATTGCCAGAATCATATATGTTGCAATCAGAATTACATAAATAGATACCAAAACGGCATCGGAAAAATTAACCAGATAGTTCGAAAAAAAATTTTCGTCAATTAACATTTTAAACCAAACTAAAAAATAGATTTAAACAATTTAGATGTATCTAGTGGTACTGCTGATGATGTTGAATCAGGCATTGTCTGTTCTCCAAGTACTTGAAGTGGTTCTTCACCAGTTTGTCCTTCGAGGTCAAAACTATCATCAGCTGGTGCAGTCGCTCCGCCAAATAGTGCAGCCGGATTTGCAATTCCATACGCGGCAAAAATTTCTTCAATTTGAATTGCGTCCAAAGGTTTAGAGGTATCAATCGTTCCATCATAAGGTTTGGCTTCCAAAGACATAACAATCGAAGCTTCGTCGTCAGAAAATTCAAATTCTGCCTTAGTTATATTTGTTACCAAATTAGTGTCAATAATAAATGATCCATTAGGTTGTTCGTCTTTATAGTCTCTAACAAACAACGAAATCTCATCTCCGCCTTTGTAGTCTTGACCAATTTCCGTGTATTTTTTGGCATCCTCAATATCTACGAATCTTATCTTGTGCATAAGTTTGTATTTACTATCGATCCAAACATCATAAGTTCTTAATTTTTTAAGACTATCACCCCAAGCGTCATCACACTGTTCTAAAGAGTAAGTTTTATCAACCTTTATTGTGTCAGGATTAAAATTAGGCAGTTTTTTATACAACTCTGATTCAAAAAGATTTTCAACTAATTCTCGACAGTAAGATATTGCATTTTTGTCGTTAATTTTTACCTCGTATCGATATGCCTCCATTCCATCATCAAGGGTCTCTTTGGCGACGAATTTCATCATCTCAAAAACTCCTGTTTCGGGGGCAGTCGAAAATAAATATTTATTTGATGTTGCAGAAATCGTTCTTACGAACAATGATGTGTCATCTGAAGTAATGCTGTTTTGATTAATATCTCCCTCAGGCAGAGTTAAATTAAGTGATTTAAGAAATGGTTCTTCAATTGCAATCCACCTACCATCCAAGTCGGATATTCCTGGCAAAATAGCATCGAAACCAAATGGTGCAAAACCCGATATCTGCAAATACATATTAGGGAAATTACTACCTTCTACTAACTCGGCCAGCAGTTTGCCTGAAATATCAACTTTATCACCAAGATTATTTTCGTAATTAAAACTCGTGTCTAGATTAGCTTTTGTATTTTCAAACTTAACATCGAACTTACCGACAAACTTACCCTCATTATTTTTATATTGAATATCGCCAGAGATTTGGGATTTTTTGTATTGATCAAGTTTAGCTTTTTCAGTTGACGCAGTAATGATTCGGTCAACTGCTTCTCCAGTTCTGGCTATCCCTGTTTTCCAAATATTTTCTGGCTTGTTGGGAAGATAAAATCCAAAAACATATCCAACTCCTCCAGCAATTAGTAATGCAAAAATAACAGCCGAGGCAATAACTATTAATTTTTTCTTTCCTTTACCTCCATTTTGTGGGGCAGAGGCCATCTGAAATTGAGGTTGAGATATTTCTGGCTGAGTTGGTAGTGGTGAAACAGGCGGGGTTTGTGTTTGTGGTATCACCGGAGGAACCAAACCCCCGTTTGTTAATTGTGCAGATGCTGAGCTATCGATTGTTAAATCGGCAGGTGACGGTTGAGTAGGTAGAGGATTAAGTGGAGTTTGATTATTTGGATCAGTTTGTTGATTTGGGTCCATATTGGGGCATTAAATTAACATTACAGGTTATTTGTCCGCTTAGCAACGAATAATAATTATTTTTAGTTTTGTTTTTTTATCACTTATTGCTAACTAAGAGTAGAATATTAAGTAGATACATATTATGAAAGGTTTCAAAACAAACATTGAACAACAAACAATAGACAACGAGAATTTCCGCAAGGTTCTCTATACTGGAGCAAATTCCCAGTTAGTACTAATGACACTAAAAACAGGAGAGGAAATCGGTGCTGAAGTACATCCTGATCGTGACCAGTTCTTTCGTTTTGAAAAAGGTGAAGGCGAAGTTCACATCGACGATACTGTTTATAAAGTTACCGATGGTGATGCAGTCATTGTTCCTGCCGGAGCTAATCATAATGTAATTAATACTTCCAAAATCGACCCACTAAAACTTTACACAATTTATTCTCCGCCAGAACACAAAGACGGAGTTATTAGAATAACCAAAGAAGAAGCCGAACTGAACGAGGCTCATTTTGACGGGATTACTTCCGAGTAACAAATATTAATAGTTAATTAGGTAATATATATTGAAAGGTGGTGAAGTATTTTTATGAAAGGATTTATTGATTTCGTTCGTGATCAAGGTGTAGTCGGGTTGGCGGTTGGTTTCATTCTTGGAGGTGCCGTATCAGGTCTTGTATCATCCTTAGTTGAAGATATTATTAACCCAATTCTCGGAGTAGCACTTGGTGCTGCTGGTAATCTCGCTGATGCTTATATTGCAATTGGAAAGGCTAAAATAATGTGGGGAAGTTTTATTAATACCGGTATTGATTTCTTGGTTATTGCTCTGGTGGTTTATTTTGGAGTCAAACTACTAAGGCTTGATAAGCTAGACAAGAAAAAGAAGTAAATTATATTAATTGACAACTATGGACATTCTTTTTTACTCATTATCGAATAGAGTATTTCTTTGGTCGGTCAAAAATAAAAATCTTGTAATTAGATTATTTATTGCGACCCATATTATTCAAGTAATTAATATTCTAATTGCAGCTTTTTTTGTTGCACAAATTACAAATGGTAGCGAAATAGGTGTAATGTATTACGATCTTGGTGGTAAGTTTGGCACCCTAGCCGCTCTAGCATTTTTAATCACCATCACTCCAGGAATTGCAAAAAGAGTAGGATTCCGTCACCCAAAACTTAACTTAATTCAAACTTTTCGCAGACATTTTGGTATTGCGACATTTTTATTAGTATTAACTCACTATGCAATTCTCCGCCTTGTCCCGCTTATGACATGGCAAAGTTTTACTGTTCCACCTGCTAGAGAAATGTTGGGTTTTTTTGCTTTCTGTTTATTCTTTTTAATGTTTCTAACCAGTAATGATTTATCAATGAGTCGTTTGGGTAGATGGTGGGGGAGAATACACTCAGTTGCGTATATTGCAATTTGGTTGATTTTTGCCCATGTCGTTTTAGAAGAAATTGGACCACTTGCAATTCTACTTGGTTTATACGCAACAGCTGAATGGGTAAGCTTAGTTTATTTTTGGACAAAGAAAAAACCTACTCCTAGTTCTGGGTCAACAGAAGTTTCTATTAATTCTGCATCCAGTCCAAGCACTACACCCATTATTCCAACTCGCAACCAAGTCTAACTTTCCCTTTCCCAATCTCCTCAATTTGCTTTAATGGTTCTCTTTCTTTTTCCCTAGTCCGTATTTTCTTCTGAACGGGTTTGAATTTTCGGATATTCTTTAAACTAAAAATCTATATAAACAAACAGTCGTTTTCTAGGTCAGAAAATTCACCTTGATGAGTGGCCGAGTTTTTCTTTTTAAATGCCACTCAGCAAAAAGTGAAGAAGGAAATATAAAAAAATTATCTTTTAAAAAAATTAAAATTTAACTCTAATCCAAATTATCCAAAATCCCTGAAACAATAGTCAGTACTATTCCAAATAACACTGCTAACCAAAAGGTTTCTATGGTTAATCCTGGAACCAAGTAATCAGCAATCAAGATAATGACTGTATTAACAACTATTGTAAAAAGCCCAAAGGTAATTAAATTAATAGGAAAAGAAATAAGCATCAAAATTGGTTTTAGGAAAGTATTAAGAATCGCCAAAGCAATAGCTACCCAAATTGCAGAAACAAAACCGTCAACAAATACTCCTGGGATAAAGTAAGCGCAAATTAGAACCGCAATAGCATTAATTAACAATCTAATGAGCAGTTTCATATTTATAATACTATGCTCAAATAGAGAGTATGTCAAAAATTCCACAATCTAACTAATGACAGTCAAATGAATAGAGTGCTAATTAATTAAAGCGTTAGCTAATTAGTGAAAAAAAATATATTTCTCGTGAAAATAGAACAGGGGAATATGTTAAAAATTAGTAATTATGAGGCTGTTTTAGAAAAAATGATTGATTTTAAATACTAACAACAGGCATTGTATTCATCTATCAAAATATATTCCAACGTATGGATACACCATATACATTATTGTTATATTCCTCATTCTATTAAGAAGTTTTAAGTAATTGAAAACCTATTTATTCCTAGAAGAAATTAGCCCACGATCAACAAGTTCTGTTTCGCCCTAGTCACAGCAGTATACAACCATCTTCGCCACTCCTCATCGGTTGACTTAGGGAACCTCTCTTCAAAAAGTATTACCGAGTCAGCTTGTGAACCTTGCGATTTGTGAACCGTTAAAGCGTACCCAAAATCAAACAAATCTCCTTGATGTCCGTCTGGATCTTTCAGGTTGCCAGCAACTGTTTCCTTTTGATTAAACTGTGGTTTGTAAATATATCCCTGATAAGGCTTATCTTGTCCATCAATATCTATTTTTACTAGCAACCAGTTACCAGTTTTATCTTCTTCAATAATTTTTGTAATTGTTCCCACTGCACCATTATGAATACCGGAATAATGATTATTTTTTAGTGCTACTACCCTGTCACCAGTTTCAGGTATGTCTCCGTATTTATCTTTTCTTGCTCTCAATTCTTGATTTAGTTTTAACCTTGTTGTGTTGTATCCGCAGATGATGAGTGTTTCTTCATTAAAACCTTCCAAAGCATCATTTAATATTTCTCTAGAGTCTGGATCATCGCGAGATATTTTTCTCACCCCTACGCCAAATTTTTTAATAGGTATCTCTCCTTTTGTCCTTGCCAAGATTGATACATCAATAATCGGACTATCCTTTTCTTGTCTGTGGATTTGTGTCAGAGTTAAATGCGGATTTTGCATCAGTGAATAATTTGTTCCAATTGGAGGTAATTGTCCGTGATCACCAACCGCGATAATTGGTACTTCATAGCTGAGCAAATCATTAAGAACAAAAGGATCAACCATCGATGCCTCATCGACAATAATTAGATCCGCATCCATAAAATCTCTTCTTTTCCAGCCGGTTATATTACCTTGTTTATTCGTTATAGCTGTATATATAAGCGAATGAATTGTTGATACAGAATCTCCAGAAAAAAACGCTCTGTTTTCCTTTAGTTTTTCTTCCAAATTACGCGCCGCTTTGCCAGTGTATGAGCAAAA
>CAYROP010000004.1:14927-40977 GCA_964426075.1 uncultured Gammaproteobacteria bacterium
GGGACGGCCATCGTTGGGCGGGCCACCGGCATGAGTTGGTGGAGAAGCGGTTGCTCTTCAACCGCGAAGTTGGTGGCTGCAACGCGGTTCTTGGGGACTTCGATCTCGTTACCGTTGTGAGGTTTTGTGGTCACCCTCACGGTTTCGCGACGAGAATCCGTGATGTCTTCTTCGTATGGGGCGAAGAGAATTTCTCCCGGCATGTAGTCGTGGCCAAGTCCATAAGCGAACTGGCGCAGGGATTGAGTCACCGTCATGATCCGGCAGGACAAAATTTGCCTCTTTCTTTGCTGGGTTTGTTAATTTGCCTAGGTGGGATTATATCAGATTATGTCTATAAATTGAATATTATAGGTTATTTATGATATAATTCGCGTCAAACCTTAAAAGGAGAATCTATTGACGCTCCCAGTGCCACCAGCTGCAGAGATGTGGCAAGTTGTCGACGCTCACGGGCACCGCGAGAATTTTCCAGCAGGCTCGATCCCTGAGCCAATGGATACGATTGTCCCCAAGCCATGGGGGCACGAAGTCATCTGGGCTCGGACAACGACGTACACTGGCAAGGCTGAACACATCAAAGCCGGCCGTCGGATCTCGTTGCAGTACCATGCCCCCAACGGCGACTCTCCGGCAAAGGCCGAAACCATGCTGCTCGTTAGCGGCGATGTTACGCTCTGGCTTGGTTCGTCTCCAGATGAGCTGGTACCGATCAAGATGGAGCTTGGCAAGGGATACTACATCCCTCCGTTCATGCTTCACCGCATGGAAGCTCACGTCGACAGTGTCGTTATCGAGGCTTCACAGCCCGAAACCGGCGACACAGTTCGTGTTCACGACGATTACGCTCGTGGCACCGAAACCGAAGCCATGAGAGCCGATCCCAACCGCGGATGGAACGGTTAATACTCGTTCAATTCGCAACAACGCCCTCCCCTAAAAAGGAGGGCATTTTCTTGTCTTGAATATTCTGGAATTCCTTTTGTATCCTATATCCTTCAATCTGCATCCTTGGCTCTCTTTTTGTAAGCGGGCAGGGTTTTTGTTTAACAAACGAAAGAGCGAACAAAAAGTGAAAAACAAAAATCACGCTGGGATTTTTGGTGTGCCAAGAATGCAGATAGAAAAATAATTTCAATTAAAATTATTAATTAATCCTATAGTACTTGACAAACAGCCTATAATAATATATAATTCTCCTCAGAAAATTAACAAATTGGAGTGTCTGTTGACCCAGAAGTACAGCCCCATCAAGTCGCAAGATGAACGCCTCAAGAACTCCGGCCCCCGTGGTAGGCGGCTCATCAAGAAGCTCGCTCGCAAGGCGCTTCGTCGCGCTGGCTACTTCGACGACGGGATGATCCAGGTCAGCGCCGGCTACTAGCCGGATCAACGCAGAGCCTCATTCCGATTTTTTCCGCCCTCTGAGAGTACCGCACCTCCGCTCTCAGGGGGCTTTTTTTATCTTTTTTTTCTTAATTTAATATCTTCACACAAATATCCCCACTCCAAGGTTTACTACTGCTTAATCTCTGAGGCCATTCAACATCTGAGTCGTTATATTTTTTTGCTTTAAACATTGCATTGTTTGGCCAAAGTCCAGTGGCTGGAGTGGAGTATGGGTTAATCAAATCCCACACCAATTTTTTATCCTGAGTTACTTCAAAAAGATGACCCTTTTGGCCATCGACTACGAATATATTTCCATTACTCATCTTTTGTGTGCCACCGACTAAGTAAGAAAAAAACCTATTATTTTCTAGTCCCTTATTGCCGTTTTCAAGTTTCCACACAATGCTATTTTCCTTTGGATTGATTTCCAAAATATTTGATCCTGCTGGGGGGTTTTTATAAATATCAGAAATATTATTATTAAAAACTAAGATATTTCCATTCTCAAGTAGCGTTGGATCGTGTTGTCCACTGACCATCCCTACAGGGCTTTTCCAAATAACCTTTCCATCCTCTTTTCGAACAATTAACAATTTGTTCTGAACTCTCAAACTAACCAGGTATGCCTCTTTGCCTTCAATCGGATCTTTAGTTAAATAATCTAAGCTATTAATCAAGGTCCAAGCCGACCTAGTTGTGTATTCAGGAAATGGATCTAGTTCTGGATCAAGATGTTCATAAGCACTCCAGCTCCAAACCTCTTTACCCTCTTTATCTATTTCAACAATTTTATCTCCCCAAATTTCACCCTTAAATTCCGAATTTGGTATTCCACCCTTTATTTTGTCAGAGATATTTTTGGGAATTTTTTCCCAAACCGTTACTACCACATTATCATTTGGCAATGTCTTAAAATCATGATGCATTTGGCTATTTTTGTACTCCCAAACTACATTATTGTTCCAGTCCAATTCTTGAATAATTCCTGTATTACCTCTAGTTGGGAGCTCAACTTCCTTTTTTGAATCATCGATTTGAGAACTAATCAAATTACCATTCTTTTTGAGTACACTATAAAAAGTTCCGTTTCCAACTTCCCAAGTTTTTACAGCCCGTCCGTAAGAATCAGTCAGATAAATATTATTTTTTACCTTAATATCTGAACGCTGACTCAGTGGAGTAATTAATATATATCCATCAGAAAGTGCTCCTTTATCAAAAATAGGCCATTTACCAAAACTGTTTACCGCACCAAAACTATTACATACATTTTTAGTAAACACTGCCCCAGTTATCAGTATCAACAAGACAATAAAAACAGCAATTTTTTTAACAGACCTTACAATTATTGGCATCAAAACTAATTATTATTAACTAAACTATATAAACTTATCTAAAGTTTTACACACCTCTGCACTCTTTGGTAGATCACTCTTTAGTTTGACCGGCCATTTGATTTGATCATTAGAATATCGTTTCGCTTTAAACATCGCGTTATTAGGAAATATTCCAGTTTCAGGTGTAGTAAATGGATTAATCAAATCCCAGACAAGTTTTTTGTCAGCCGTAACCTCGAACATATGCCCCTGCAAACCATCCGCGACAAAAGTGTTGCCGTTAGATAATCTCTGTGCACCTCCGACTAAGTAAGAATAAAATCGCTTACTTTCAATCCCTTTAGCTCCATTATCTAGTAGCCAAACAACCTCGTTCGTTTTAGGATTAATTTCTGTAATATTTGATCCAGTTGGGGGATTAGAAAAAGTTGCATCGATATTATTATTGAAAGCCATAATATTTCCATTTGGCAGTAGTGTTGGGTCGTGTTGACCGCTAAAAACTCCTTTTGGACTTCTCCAGATTATTTTCCCATCTTCTTTTCTAACTATTGCAATAGTGTTAACACCTCTTAAAGATATTAAATATGCCTCTTTACCCTCGATCGGGTCCTTATGGAGATAACTAACTCCGTTTAGTAATGTCCATGTAGATCTAGCGGTTGATGGTCCAAACACATCGATATTAGTATCCATATTTTCGTGAGCACTCCAGCTCCAAACCTCTTTACCCTCTTTATCTATTTCAACAATTTTATCTCCCCAAATTTCACCCTTAAATTCCGAATTTGGTATTCCACCCTTTATTTTGTCAGAGATATTTTTGGGAATTTTTTCCCAAACCGTTACTGCTACATTTCCATTTGGCAGAACTGCAAAATCATGATGAGCTAGATCATTTTTGTACTCCCAGATCTTTTTACCTCTCCAATTAAGTTTTTGAATTAGTCCTGTCCTTGCTCCGGTAGGGTAGTTTTTAGGATCGAAGGGGCTAACAATTGCCGTAACTAAGTTAGCCTCATTGTCTAAGACACTATAAAATGCAGCGAATTCCGTATTCCATTCGTGGACGCTTTGTCCGTACATGTCGGTAAGATACACCGCATTTTTTCCACCAGTATCCGATCTTTGGCTTATTGGTGTAATTAATGTATACCCTCCTGCAATCTTATTAATATCAGTAATGGGGGATTTTCCAGACATGCCCACAGCGATCAGTCCTTGGCAGGTTGTTGTCTGAAAAGCAACTACCGATCCTACTAGGATAATAAATAGTGCAAATAGATAATTTAATCCCGTTGAAAGATTAATTTTTTTCGAAGATTTTTCTAGTTTTGGCATTTTACTTTGCATTCTTCACTACAGTATTCATTATATTTATTTGCACAATCTGAGCAGCAAATAAACAAATCATGACAGGATTTGTTAGCACAATCGATGTAATCATCGCTTTTTTTATTACACAATTTACAATTGGTCAGAATTTTCGCTTCTTTTTCCTGGTTAAAACTTACCGCCATTCTTTTGTCAAACACAAAACACTTACCCTCAAAATATCCATCGGGATATTTTTCGGCATACTTGAATATGCCTCCATCTAATTGATAAACATCCTCAAAGCCTTCCTTTATTAGTAGCGCTGAAGCTTTTTCACACCTAATTCCTCCCGTACAATAAGTAATCACTTTTTTGTTTTTGTATTTACTCAATTCGCCGATTACATTTGGCAGTTCACGAAATCTGTGAATAGGGGCCAAGGTTGCTCCTTCGAATTTGCCAATTGCTGATTCGTAATCATTACGCATATCGACCAAAACCACATCGTCTGCTTGCCTCTCTAATATAGAGTGCAGCTCATCCGCAGACACGCGCTTTCCGCTAGCTGTTGGATCGAGACCATCAACGCCCAAAGTTACGATCTCGGGACGGAATTTTATTTTTAGTTTTGAAAAAGTATCTTCAGAACCCATACTAACTTTGAACTCAATTCCTCTAAATTCATCCCTTTTCTGCATCCAGGCTTCATATTTGTCAGTACTTTTTTTTGTACCCGCTATCGTGCCATTTATACCCTCAAAACCTACCAATATTCTGCCTGTAATATTGTTAGCTTCACAAAACGCTCTTTGATCCAACACCTCTTTATGTGGGTCGGGTATATTTATATACCTATAATAAAGTAGGACAGGTATTTGTTTATCTATTTCTTTCATTTGAACTTAATTTTTAAAAGTATAACCTAAAAACTATCTACCGCTCTGGCAAATTATATATCACGCCTGCATTAATTTGACTTCGAGTGATTTAGTGGCTAGAATACTCCCTTGATAAGGTTAAACAGGAATGTGAGGTAGACACGAGGTTACAAGTGGTCTGCCTTTTTTGTTTCTGAATTGACCTAAAAAAATAAAAAATATGGATACTAACAACCCTTTTGTTGCCCGAACAGAATTTGCAGCTGCATTAAATCAAGTCGCTTCCGAGCGTGGAATTGATGTGTCAGAAGTAATCGAAACTATAAAAATTGCAATCACTGCCGCCTATCATAAAGACTTTGATCCTGAAGAGAACGAAGTCGAAGTCGATCTTGATCCGATAACTGGTGAAGTTCAAATCAAAAAAGATGGCAAAAATGTCACTCCAGCTGGTTTTGGGCGTATTGCTGCACAAACAGCCAAACAGGTAATTCTACAGAGAATTAGAGAATCAGAAAAAAACTCCATATTAGATGAGTTCCGTACCAAAACAGGCACAATTATGAGCGGTCAGATTCAGCGTATTTCCGGGCCGATTGTTACAGTAAACCTCGGCAAGGCTGAAGCAATTATGCCCCCTCAGGAACAGATGCAGAACGAAAACTACTCTCTTGGGCAACGATTAAAGTTTTATATTGTTGGTATCAAAGAAGGTACTCACGGCGAAGAAATAATTGTTTCGCGCGCTGACAAAGGCCTGCTTGAAGGTCTGATTACAGCCGAAGTTCCAGAGCTTGCCGGTGGGGCAGTAGAGATAAAAGCAATCGCCCGTGAAGCAGGTCAAAGATCCAAAATTGCTGTTTCAAGTAATCAAATGGGTGTTGATCCAGTCGGAAGCTGTGTTGGCCAAAAAGGTGTACGCATTCAGGCTGTAATCAATGAGCTTGGATCAGAAAGAATCGATATTATTCAGTTTTCTGATGACATCAAAACCTTTATTGCTCAAAGCTTGTCTCCCGCTAAAGACATTGTCGTTACCGTAAACGAAGAGGAAAAAACCGCAGTCGTTAGCGTACCTGAGGATCAACTATCATTAGCAATTGGTAAAGACGGACAAAACGTCCGCCTTGCAGCCAAACTAACTGGATACAAAATCGATATCCAAGGATCAGGCACCACATCTGAGTCCAAAATCCCTTCTCTTAAAGACGATCCAATCGTTCAAGAAGTTAATAGTAATGAAACAACTGAGGCTGAAGCTGTCGAAGAAGTAAAAACCGAAGAAGCGTCTGAACAGGTTGAGGCTGCCGATAATGAAGAAACAAAAGAAGTACCAGCCAGTGCTATTGAAGTTAGTAGCCAACAGAGCCCAGCAGAAGCAACAGTTTCAGAAGAAACAGGGGTCGATGAGGAAACAGCTAAAGATACTGCTACCGAAGTTGTCTCCGATCCAGAAACTGATGAGTCCAAAGCTTAACTTACTTTTAGTGGCCAAAGTGAGAAATCTAAAAAAAATAAATAATGCCAAAAGACACAATTATTACAAGCAAAAATCGTCCGCCAGTCGTCTCGGTTTTGGGGCATGTTGATCACGGCAAAACTTCACTTTTAGACAAAATTCGTTCATCAAATGTTGCGGCTCGCGAGTCGGGCGGTATTACTCAAGCAATCGGCGCTTATCAGATTGATTTTAATGGTAGATTAATTACTTTTATTGACACACCAGGCCATGCTGCTTTTGAGGCTATGCGTTCTCGAGGAGCTCAAGCATCGGATATTGCCCTTTTGGTTGTGGCCGCAAACGATGGTGTTAAGCCACAGACTGTCGAGGCTATTAAACATATCAACAACTCAGGTTCAAAAATGATTGTTGTTCTAAATAAAATCGATCTTCCGAATCTAAATATTGAAAAAGTACTTGGTGAACTTACTAAAGAAGGGGTTGAACTGGATAAAAACGGTGGTGATGTTCCAGTTGTGCAGGTTTCAGCTACGACTGGGCTAGGTATTAATGATCTATTAGATATGATCGTACTTGTTTCTGATATGGTTGATCTTAAAGACACTTCAGAAGAGCCATTTACTGCTGTTGTCATAGAGTCAGAAATGACTAAGAATAAAGGGGCGGTCACTCATGCAATTGTCAAATCAGGAATTCTAACAACCGGACAGGATGTTTTTGTAGGGAACAAGGCAAGTAAAATTCGCTCAATTACTTCAGACAAAGGAACGCAACTCAAAGAGGCTGGCCCATCAACTCCAATTGAGATTACAGGTCTTAATTTTGTTCCCGATACTGGAGCTTTAATTACTGCTACCGTCACAACTAACGAAACATCTGGTGGTGTTGATAACCAACCTACTTTAGTTTCGGCTGGCGACCTGATTGCGGCCGGCCAAGCTAAAAAAGACAGTTTTTTAATCATTGTTAAAGCCGATGTCTCAGGCTCATTGGAGGCAATTACTAAAAATATTCCCAACAAAGTTCAGATTTTATTTTCTGCCACAGGTGATGTGACCATAAACGATGTTACTTTAAGCAAGTCCGCCACAGCTCCAATCTTAGCCTTTAATGTCAAAGTTCCCTCTGATGTTGAAAAATCTGCTTCCAGAGAAGGAGTCATTATTAAGCCGTACAAAATTATTTATGAACTACTCGATGATATTGATGACGTTGTTGCAGCAATTGAAGCAGAAAAAGAAGAAGAAAAGATAAAAGCCGTAGCAGAAATAACTGCAGAGTTTACCATTGAAGGCGTGCACATCGCTGGAGTAAAAGTTACTAAAGGGTCGTTAAAAAATGGTATGAGTTTGTTTTTGTCTCGCAACGGGCAGGTGTTAACCGAAGCAAAAATAACCTCACTCAAACAACGATCTAAAGAGGTTAACGATGTTCGTGCAGGACAGGAGTGTGGGGTATTACTTTCACCTCCGCTTGACTTCAAAATTGGCGATAAGCTAGAATTCATTTCGGACTAACATTAAGCCTTTAGTGTTACTTATAGACATTTCCCTGCCCTACAAAAAATAAAGATGAAAACAATTAATATTACTGCAATCGAACCAGCGCTTACTCCAGGAACAAAAACAGTTATTCTTATTCCAACTAACTACAATAATGATATCTTGGCTGCTGGCCTTGCTTTAATGATGGCTCTAAGAAAAGTTAATCAATCTGTTTCTCTTCTTTCTCCAACTCCAGCAAGAGTAGGTGATTCTAATTTTTTTGATATTGATCAGCTTAGCAATTCCATTCCATCAGATAATTTTGTCGTTACACTAAAGAACGCAGTACCCAAATTAAAAAGAGTTAAACATTTTGTGGATGGGGACGATCTTAAATTTATGCTATTTCCCAGAGAAAATGCAGATAAATTTAACGCGAACGAAATATCTTTCGGGTATGAAGCCTCTGCTTTTGATCTAATTATTTCTCTTGGTCAAGATGTACAATCTGCTTTGTCGAGATTTCCAGAATTCAGCTCAAGTCAAAGTCAAGTTTTAGTTATTTCCAATAATCCCAGTCATGCCACAGGCACAGACAAATCCATTATTGATCAAGAAGCCAAATCTATTTCAGAAATAATTGCAAGGGTTATCGAGACAGCTAAACTCCCAGTATGGGAAGATCTCGCCTTCAATATTTTTCAAGGTCTTTATTCAGCAACGAATAATTTTTCAGTTGCCAATCTTACCCCTAATACCCTTGAAGTAGCGACCTGGGCTGTTGCAAACGGTGCCAACAAAACTGCGCTTTCCACAAAAAGTGTAGATCACCGTCCATCAGAAAATATTCATTCGCAAACACATCACCCACCGCAGGTTAATGTGGGGCAAAGTCAGCAAAATTTTGACAATAGACAGCCAAGAAACAGGGACCGAGATAGGGACCGTAACCGAAATCGCGATCGTAACCGTCAGCAAGGTTCAAATTACGACAATCGTCCAAATCAGCAAGCTTCTCAATCTCAAAAAAATACACCTATTGGTGATAATATTGCTATCAATCAGCAATCATCAAATGTTTCTGAATGGGAGTCAAAACCAAAAATATATCAGGGGTCTACAATAGTTGAGTCTGATTTTAACGAAACGAATAGTTAAGGTATTAATCTTTAGGCAAATTACTCTTTTGCTAAATATCAATTGCTATTGCTATACTTTAAATAAGAGGTATAGCGCCTCGAAGGTTTATGTGTTAAAATTATAAGCCACTTTGAAACGCGAAAGTTTTTCAAGGCTAATTTGCTAGATTATTCTAATCTGACAAGTTTAATAATTAACATATAATTTTTTAAATATTTAATTTATAGGATTATGATAGATACAACTAAAAAGTCAAAAATTATTGACCTTTACAAAACACACGAGGGTGATACCGGTTCACCTGAGGTTCAGGTTGCAATTCTTACTGAAAGAATTAAAAGTGTGACCGACCATCTTAAAGAACATGACCACGACAACCATTCTCGAAGAGGGCTACTAACAATGGTAAACAAGAGACGTCGTCTCCTTACCTACCTCAAGAAAAAAGACGAAACTCGTTATGATGAGATCGTCAAAAAGCTCGAGCTTTAAAAATATATAAGTAAAAATAAAGAAAGGAGGAGTAATTTATCCTCTAAGCTTTAAAAAAGCGCAGTAAGTTAAGAAATTGAACAAAACTGTTTAAGTATTATCTTTAAACACTTTTTTTCTGTTTCCTAACTTACCACTACTAAGAACGCCAATAAAAATATTAGGCCGTTCAAGACGCGAACTTTTTATAGATTAGATTAATAAATTACACCAAAAAATGAATAAAAAAATAATCAGGAAATCAATAGATTTCCAGGGTCGTACATTGACCTTCGAAACAGGCCGTATGGCCCAACTTACAAGCGGTGCCGTCTATGCAACTTACGGAGATACTGCAATCTTAGCAACCGTCGCTCGCAACAAGACCGCCCCAGATCTAGATTATTTTCCACTTAATGTAAGTTTTGAAGAAAAACTTTACGCAGGTGGACGGATTTCTAGTTCAAGATTTATTAAAAGAGAAGGTAAACCCACCGACGAATCGGTTCTTGCTGGTAGATTAATTGACCGTGGTATTAGACCACTTTTTCCAAAAGACTATTTTGCTGATGTTCAAGTAATCTCCACAGTCTTGTCAATTGATAACGAAAACGGGCCAGATATTCTAGGGTCGATTGCAGCTTCAGCTGCTTTGACGATCTCTGACGTACCATGGCAGGGTCCAATCGCGACAGTTAGAGTTGGTCTTATTAATGATGAGATCGTTATTAATCCAACTACAACTCAACTAAAAGAAAGTAAGCTCGATTTGGTAATTACCGCCAACGATAAATCAATCGGTATGATTGAAGCCGGTGCAAAAATCGTTGACGAAGATACAATGATCAAAGCGATGAATGCAGGTTTCGAAGCCTGTCAGCCGATTATTGCTTTGATTAAAGAATTTGCCAAAGAAGTAGGTAATACCAAACATGAGTACGAACCTTTGGTAATCGACGAAGTGAAGACCAAAGCAGTTAAGGAATTCATCAAAAAAGATGTTATTCCAACACTCAACGATGTTGAAACCGCAATGGACGAAACCTGGTTTCACACTCAAATGAATGTAATTAATGATAAGTTTGCAAACGAGCTTGAAGCAGGCGAAGTTTCCAAAAAAGAAATTTCTGCTGTTCTTGAAAAAGAATTTAAGTACTTCGTTCGCGAACAGGTACTAGAAAAGGGTTTGCGCCTAGATGGGCGTAAACTAGACGAAGTTAGACCGTTAACTTCCGAAGTTGGAGTTCTTCCAAGAACCCACGGTTCAGCACTATTCCAAAGAGGCAAAACTCAAGCCTTGTCCATTGTTACTCTTGGTTCGCCAAGTCTTTACCAAACAATTGATGGAATGTATGGCGAATCAACCAAGCGTTATATGCACCACTACAACTTCCCTCCATTTAGTAATGGAGAGTCTGGTCGTCTTGGATCTCCAGGTCGCAGGGAGATCGGGCATGGAATGTTGGCCGAAAGAGCTCTTGAGCCAGTTTTGCCTTCAGAATCTGACTTCCCATACGCAATTAGGGTCGTCTCTGAAATTTTAGGATCTAGTGGTTCAACCTCACAGGCTTCGGTTTGTGGTTCAACCCTTTGTCTTATGGATGCAGGTGTTCCACTTACTGCTCCTGTAGCCGGTATTGCTATGGGTCTTATGACCAATGACAAAAAGCATGTTGTGCTTACCGATATCGCTTACACAGAAGACGCAAACGGAGACATGGATTTTAAGGTTGCTGGTACCAAAGAAGGTATTACAGCAATCCAAATGGATATTAAACTAACCGAAATCCCCCTTCCAATTCTTGAGGAAGCAGTTCGCGAAGCATACAAAGCCAGAATTTTTATTCTAGAAAAAATGGCTGAAGCTATCGCTGAACCTCGTAAAGAGCTTAACCAGTACGCTCCAAAAATTGAGTCAATAAAAATCGACCCAGAAAAAATCGGAGCCGTTATTGGTCAAGGAGGCAAGACGATTAACAAGATCGTGGCTGAAACAGGTACCGAGATCAACATTGATGACGATGGAAACGTTTCCGTCTCAGGTGTTGATATCGAATCTATTAGAAAAGCCATCGGAATTGTTGATGGATTAACTCGCGAATTGGCCCCAGGTGAAGAATTTGAGGGTGAAGTCAAAAGAATTATGGACTTCGGGGCCTTTGTAGAAGTTCTTCCAGGCAAGGAAGGAATGGTTCACATTAGTGAAATCGCCCCAACTCGAGTCGAAAAAGTCGAAGACTATCTCGAAGTCGGACAAAAAGTCAAAGTTCGCGTTGTCGAAATCGACAATATGGGCAGACTTAATCTTTCGATGAGGTTCGGTGCTGACGCTAAGTCTGAGGACGAAGAGCGCGGGCCAAGAGGCGGTGGAGATCGTGGTGGATTTGGCGGAGGCAGAGGCGGTGGGTTTGACCGTCGTCGCTCCGGTGGATTTGATCGTGGTGGGCGTGGCGGTTTCGACCGCAATCGCGGACCAAGAAGATAAAATAGTCTTATAATTTTAAGATCCAAAAAGACTTGTAATCATACAAGTCTTTTTTTTATTATTAACACTATATATTCTAAATATAGTTGACAAATACCTATACTATAGGGTATAATAGTACTGTTAAATTAACATATTTAATATTCAAGTTAAAGCTGGAATGATTACCTGTGACTACGGTCGCAGGTATCCACGCCAGCTTTAACTTGGCAAACGGGAGGACAAGGTCATGGTTATGTCACTTACAAACCAGGAAGGTCCGTTCGGAGCCTCACGGCTCGTCAACCAGCGTCGTATCGGCGACCAGCTGAGCCTCGCGGCTCGGATGACGCCCCCGCCGCCGCCAGTTCACGCCACCAGGCGCCAGACCCTTTGTGAGGTCGCCGGCTGTTTCACTCCTTGTGAGAACGACACGGCGCACTTCAACATGATGCAGGATCTGTACGGGTCCAACGACTGAGGCCTGGCCTCCCACCCCACCGGACCGCCCCTAAAAAGGCGGTCCTTTTTCATACTTTTAATCATTTTGTGTATACTTCTGCCCACACATCCTAAAGTTAGGCAGGTAACTAAGTTGAGTCGCAGTTCTTGGTACCTCTCAAGTTTTCTTACTGCGCTACCAGAACCGAAAGGAAAGGTGTTGTCTGCTAATCGTTTTGGCTTGGAAGTTTTTCCTGCCGGAACATACCCGTCGTGTGAAGCACATGGCGCTCTTAATCAGGTCAGCCCTTCCAGGAATGGAACCTCTTGGTGGCGGTGCTTGGCTTGTCATATCGGTTGTTCTTGGAGCAGATAAGGCTAGGTGTACTTTCTTAGCTCTCAGGTATTTATACTTGAGAGCTTTTTAATAACTAATTACTCAAAAAACCAAATATTTCATATTCATAGCTAAATTATTTTTTTTCCGTTAAAATTTCTATATGTCCCAAACTGCCCAAGAAGACATCACAAAACTTGCTCAAAAAGTTCAACAAGTCCAACTTCCACCGGATTTATTGGAAAAGGTTAACTCTCAGCTAACTAGACTTGAACGAATGGTGACCCTTGGTAGCTATAGTAACGAATATGAGGCTGTCAGTAGGTATATAGATTGGGTTGTTTCTATACCTTGGAATTCCAAAACCAACGACATTCTTGATCTGGCAAAAGCCAAAGAAGTTTTTGACAAAAATCACTACGGGCTTGATCCAATAAAAACTAGAATTATTGAGTATCTTTCCGTACTTAAACTGCAATTAGTCCAGAACGCTGGTGTTTCAAGAGCTCCAATTCTCTTTTTGATTGGACTAGTTGGTACAGGAAAAACCACCATGGCAATATCAATTGCCGAAGCCATGGGCAGAGAGTTCATTCGTATACCTTTTGGAGGAATGGGGGACTCAATTCAACTACGTGGACAATCGAGAGCTTATCCTGATGCCGAACCAGGATTAATCGTAAAAGCCTTAAAAAGAGCCAAAAGTCGTAATCCAGTTCTGCTTTTGGATGAAATAGATAGAGTTTCAGCAGAAACTAGAAACGATATTATGGGTGTACTAGTTGAGCTTCTTGACCCAGAACAAAACTCGGCTTTTACCGACCATTATCTAGATTACCCTGTTAATTTATCTGATGTTCTCTTCGTTGCAACGGCTAACAATACAGGCAATATTGCTACCGCCGTAATGGATCGTCTTGAGCCAATACAAATGCCTTCATACACCGACGAAGAAAAATTAGTTATAGCTCAAAAATACATTTTCCCAAAAGTCATTAAAAACTCCGGCTTAAGCGATGTTAGAATCGCAGTTGACGACAGTGTTTGGCCCAAAATTATTAGACCACTTGGTTTTGATGGTGGAATGAGATCTTTAGAAAGAACTATTAGTGGAATTGCAAGGCGGATAGCTTTTCAGGTAATACAAACACAAAACAAAGATTTTCATATTACTGAAGACAACATTAAAGATTTTGTGCCTTCGTGGTAAGCTTTAGCAGTTAACCTTAACTACTAATTTTTAATTAATGACCTCATCAGAAAAAAAAGATTTACTTAGTCAGGTAGCAGAAGATGTTAAGAATCTGCGTCTTGGCACGCTTTACAAAACCGCCACACAATCTGTTCCTGGTGATGGTAATCCTGATGCTGATATTTTATTTATTGGCGAAGCACCTGGTTTTTTTGAAGATCAAAAAGGTAAACCTTTTGTCGGGAACGCCGGCAAACTTCTAGATAAAATGTTAGAAAGTATTTCTTTAAATAGGGAAGATATTTTTATAACTAATATTATTAAACACCGACCGCCTGAAAATCGTGATCCCACCCCAGAAGAAATTAAAATTTATACACCATTCCTAAAGCGCCAGATACAAATCATCCAACCTCAAATAATCGCGACTTTGGGTAGGTTTTCAATGAATCTTTTTTTACCAGATGAAAAAATATCTCAAGCCCACGGACGGTCTTTTCAAGTCGGAAAATACCTTCTCTTTCCACTTTACCATCCTGCTGCTGCGTTAAGAGCCGGAAATATTTTAAAAGAATTAGAAAATGATTTTAAAAAACTTAAAATTATTTTAGATCAATCAAAAATTAAAAAAACGTCAACCTCAGAAGCTAGTGCTATCCAAGAAGAATTACTTTAATCCGCCTGAACAAAATCAGGTTCGTTAATTATTGCCTGATTTATTTCAAAACAATTATTTTTATCTTTGCCCGTTAAAGGGTCACAAAAAGTATTTAATTGTTCCTTACCATACGCTTTAACAATCATCGCCCCCAGATCAGAGAGACATCCTGACCTTACCTCTCCTTCGACTGCCAAACAAATATTCTTAGCTTTTGTCCCAAAAGAACTATCTGGAGTATGAATAGAAAAAATATTTGCTCCCTTCAAACAGCTTCTAAACTGATTATTTTCAGTACGCTTACACAGTCCCAAAGTTTTTTGTGCGTCACCATTGTTTCGCAAATATGCAGACTCACCAATTCTGGAAAAACAGATATTAGAAATCTGACTCGGTACTTGTGTGCAAAAACCAAACGAATCTTCAATATTCAAATCTCTGACAAAAGTTAAAAACCCTCCAAACTGATAACAAGAGTACCTTAATACTTCCTCAAGTCCTTTACAGTATTCATAAAGATCTTTTGGTACTTTATCAAATGGGGCCTGGTTGACTAAGTTAGTGTCCATAAACGCTGCATGCCCACATTGAAATTTATCAGAATTTTTTTCGATTCTTTGACAATCTTTTATTACTTTGGCAATATCCAAACTGTAATATTCCATTAGCCCATGTCCGATACCATGAAAACACATATCTCGTACGGTTTTATCAATACCAGTCAAATTACAAAAACTATTTAAGTCTCCATCTTTAGATACTGTAGTAACAAACACATGTCCCGCACCATTTAGACACCCTCCTTCACAAGAAACACTGCAGGTTTCCAAAATCTCTCTAGATGAGTATCCAGCTTTTACTGCTTCAATTCCAATACCGTGCCCAATGTCATGACATCGGGTTCCGACTAAATATGACCCTTGTTCAGTCTGCATGTATTCGTCAAGTCCTTCCAAAGTACTTTTTAAGTCATTGGCTCGCATATAGCTAAAAATCTGATCGTTATAACAGCTACGCCTCTGAGAATGTAAAAAATTACTATCAGAATATTCATAAACTTCACAGTTTTTCATCTGTTTAGCTAGTTGCGAGCTTATTTTCGTAGAAGAAAAATCTTTAGTTGTGTCAAAAAAAACATTCGAGATAATACCTAAGATTAAAACGAAAAAGAATATTACATACGGTTTGGTAAGCAGCATAATTTTCATTATTACTTAATTGTCATATCCCTTTCTTGCCTAATCTTTTCGCAGTTTTTTTTATCTTCACCAAACAATTGATTACAAGTTTCGGTTCTTCTTTCTTGTCCATGAACAGCTTCTATTTCTCCACCCAAAAATTCAAAACAAATTATTCGTGAAGTCTTATTTTGTAGCAAGGAACAAAATTTTGCACCCAAACCACCAAAAGAACTATCCGCACCATAAATCGAAGATCTTACAGCCCCTTCCATACATCTGTCTAGCTCCTCGCCAGTTCCAATCTCACATCCCTTTACAATTTTTTCTGGATCGCGACCGAGAATTGAAAAATAAGCTTCTCCGATTCTTTCTTGACAATTTTCCTTAAACTCCGCAGGTATTTTTTTACAGGCAACAAAAGAGTCTTTTGTGTCAACTGTTCTTGAGTACGCTAAAAACCCAACAAACTCGTAACAGCTTGGTTGAAAAACCTTTTTTTTAGAATCACAAAAACCAACAATATCTTCAGGTATCGTTCTCACTGGCGCTGTATACAAAAGCGCATAATCCATAACTGCCGCATGTCCACATTCGTATTGCCCCATTTCTGATGGAATTTGTTCACAAAAATTCATAGTTTTCGTAATATCAGCACTATTCGTTTCCATGTATCCATGACCTAATCCGTGATAACACATTCTTTTAAGATTTTCTCCAACCCCATCAACATTGCAAAAACTTACTAACTCATCTGGTTGGTGGTCGGTAAGAACATAAACATGTGCTGCGCCGTTTAGACAACCTCCAACACACCAATCTGCGCATTCGGTCAGGATTTCCTTACTTGGAACACCTTTTTTAACTGCTTCGATTCCAATACCATGGCCAAGATCATGGCATCTCCTACCGTCTAAAAACTTACCCTCATCTGATTGCATATAAGTTTTTAAAGTATTTATTGTTATGCCCAGACCCTCATCTCTCACCATGCCAGCAACCGTAAGTTTATAGCAGCTACTTCTTTCTGAATGGTCGAATTGAATTTCATCGTATGGTTTTTTCTCACACTTTTTTAACTGAGCAATATTTTTATCGCCTGTGCCTGTAACATTAGAAGCAAAACTGGGCAAGTCATCAATGAATATTCGAGTAAAAACTCCAACCAAAAACAAGATAGAAAATAATGAAAAAGCAAAGAGTTTCTTTTTGTTTAGCATTTGAAATTAGTTAAACAATTATAAACCAATAAAAAAACCCAATTTGTAGTAGAATTCAGAACTCGTGAACAAACGATAAAAATAAATTTAGCCTGAAAATAGTTTAATAAATTACTTTTATTGTTTTGACTGGAAAAAACTTATAATTAAATAACTAGACAAAATCTACTATGAAAACATTTAAACCCAAGAATATTAATAATCATAATCCTGTTTCTATACAGCCTAAAAGTCCTTTTGATGTCAAAATCATAGGCCTTGGTGGCGTTGGAACCGTTACAAAAAACTTTTTTGTTTATGAAACTGAAAACGATATTATTGTTTTAGATTGTGGTATTGGCTTTCCAGACGAAACAAATCTTGGAATCGACTTTGTTTTGCCAGACATCTCTTATCTCATGCAACCCGAAAAATTCAAAAAAGTCAGAGCATTCCTAATTAGTCACGCTCATGAAGATCATATGGGTGGGCTACCTTATATATTGCCAAAAATCCCCGTACCAGTTTTTACAGCAAAACTCACGGCCGGTTTTATTAAAGGAAAGCTTGAACAAACCAAAGGAGGAAACCGTTTCCAGATTAATACTATTGAAGAAGGGAAAACTTATAGTTTTGGTGATTTTAAAGCAGAATTTGTTCACATTACCCATTCAGTACCTGATTCAAAAGGTATTGTACTTAAGGTTAAGGGTTACACAATTTATCACTCACCTGATTTCAAATTTGACTGGACTCCTGTCGATGGTAGAGCTTCAGATGCCACAAGAATTTCACAAATCGCAGGGGAAGATAATGGTGTATTTTTGCTCTTATCTGACTGTTTAAGAAGCGAGAAAAAAGGATATACGTTATCTGAGGTTAAAATCCAAGATTCGTTTGATAAGATCGTCTCCAAAACAAAAGGAAATGTCTATATCACTACTGCCTCCTCAAACATATCTAGAATTGATCAGGCTGTTCAGTCGGCTATCAAGTTCAATCGAAAAATAGCTTTGGTCGGTAGGTCTATCGATCGAAATATTACAATCGCACAAAACTTAGGCTTTATTAATATTCCCAAAAAAATGCTGGTTAAACCTGAAGCAATTCAACACCATCGTAATGATTTGGTTGTAATTGTTGCAGGTTCTCAAGCTCAACCAGAGTCAGCCTTATCAATGGCGGTAACTGGTGAACATCGCAAGGTTACTTTAGCCGCCGGTGACGCGGTCATTTTTTCAGCCGACCCAATTCCTGGCAATGAAACAGCTGTCGACAATATGATTAACTCCTTAACCGCGCTTGGTGTTGAAGTTTACTACTCCTCGATTTTGGAAGATTTGCATGTTTCAGGTCATGGCGCAGAAATGGATCTTAAACTCATGATGGCTTTAACCAAAGCCAAAAATGTTCTGCCAATCGGTGGATCGCTCAGACAAATGAAACAATACGGACGAATTGCTTCCGCAATGGGCTACAAAAACGAAAATATTTTAATTCCAAAACCTGCTCAAGAGGTAATTATTCATAATCAAAAAATTACTTTTGGCAAAATTATTCCAGCCGAAAATATTTTTGTCGACAGTCTTGAAGCTGGTGAGATCGACGAATCTATTCTCAAAGACAGAAGAACCTTATCTTCCGACGGAATTGTGCTTGCAATTCTTAAGATAAATCATGAGGATGGATCTTTGTATCAAGACCCTGAAATAATTACTAGAGGCTTTATAAAAATTGACAAAAATGAGATAATTAGATCTTCTAAAAGAAGTATCTCAAAAGTTATGGACAATAGATCTCTAATTGATTCAAACTCGTTAAGACACAGAATCAAAGAATCTTTAGAGAGATATTTTCTTGAAGAATATCGTAAACGACCATTAGTTTTAATATTTACGATAGAAGTATAGGTCTAAAGGCCTAGCAATTAATTTAACCTGCCAATGAGAAAATATAAAAAAAAGCTTAAGAAACAAAAGAAATCTAAGCTTCTTAAGGGTTCAACGATCAAAAGTATATTTGCTTTAGCAATCCTGGTCTTTTCACTTTTAAGTTTATTATCAGTCTTTGAGCCATCCGGCGGGCTATCTTACTTTTCCGTAAGTCTCAAGTTCATTTTTGGTTGGTCGGCTTTTGTTATTGCAATTTTAGGTATTGTCTGCGGACTATTCTTATTAGGCTTAAGACTCAAGTTTATAAAGGTCAATTTAATTTTAGGTATTTTTATAATCGTGGTCTCAATGATTTCCTTCACCTCTGCTTTTTCCTCCTCCTCATCGGGCATTATCGGGTCGGTTGTTTGGTTAACACTTTCAGAAGTACTAACTCCTCTGGGTGGAATTATAGTTGTCGGTTTCGGTCTAGCTTCTGGACTAATACTTGCAACTGACACTCCATTTAGCGAAGCTTATGCTTTAACGGTAGGAAGTTTGAGTAAAATTTTCAAAAAAAATCCCAAGCCAAAAGGAATTACTGTTGGACATCAATACCAACAAAACAGCACAGTTGAAATTGCTGCCCCAAAAGAAGATGATATTGAAAAATTCCGACCAGATACGCCAAACAAAGCTCAAACAAATGTGCCCAAGACAAGGAGAGCTTGGCAATATCCACCACTTTCCATTCTTTCTTCAGACTCTGGAGAGCAGGCTGATAGAGGAGATGTTAATAAAAATGCTCACACAATCGAAAAAGTTCTCGAAAGTTTTTCGATTCAAGCAAAAGTTGTTGAATATAACCCTGGTCCTACTGTTACCCAGTACGCCATTAGTTTGCCACTAGGAACAAAAGTCTCAAAAATTGTAAATCTCGGATCAGACCTTGCAATGGCTTTGGCAACTCAAACAGGCAATGTCAGAATTGAAGCACCGATACCAGGAAAGTCATTAATTGGAATAGAAATCCCTAATTTAAAAAGAGAAACACTTAATTTACGTCAAATGCTCACCAGCAAAAATATGCAGTCCGAAAAATCAAAACTCGCCTTTGCTTTAGGTCTTGATATCTCTGGTCAACCCGTCGTTTCTGATATTGGTAAAATGCCTCATATTCTTGTTGCTGGTACGACTGGTTCGGGTAAATCTGTTTTAATCAACTCTATTATTTGTTCAATTTTATTTAGAGCCAATCCAGATGAGGTAAAATTTATTCTTGTTGATCCAAAACGAGTTGAGCTTGCCCCATTTAATGGAATTCCTCATTTACTTAATCCTGTAATTGTAGAGCCAGAAAAAACTCTTTCAGCACTAAAATGGTCTGTTAGAGAAATGGATAACAGGTACGAATTACTATCTCAGGCTGGAGTTAAAAATATTGAAGAATACAATCGTCAGTCCGGCTTCCAAGCTATGCCGTTTATTGTTATTGTTATTGACGAGCTTAACACCGTAATGAAATTAGCTGCAATTGAGGTTGAGCAGGCAATTGTCCGACTTGCTCAAATGGCTAGAGCCGTTGGAATCCACTTAATTTTAGCTACACAAAGGCCTTCCGTTGATGTTATTACCGGTGTTATTAAAGCTAATATTCCGACACGTATTGCATTTAATGTTACTTCTCAAACCGACTCTAGAGTAATTATTGACATGTCAGGAGCAGAAAAACTTTTGGGTAAAGGGGATATGTTATATGTTCCACCTGATTCATCAAAGATTGCTCGTATTCAAGGTGTTTATGTCAGTAATGACGAAATCCACAACCTAGTTTCCTTCTTGAAGAGTAGTGGGCAAGAGCCAGAGTATGTTGAAGAGATTACCAGTATGGCAGTTGGAAGGAATGCAGGAGGGGCAGGTGGTGGGGCCAGTGATCGAGATCCTTTATTTGAAGAGGCGCTGTACGCAATTATTTCTCAGAATAAAGCATCTTCTTCGTTTTTGATGCGTAAATTAGGTGTCGGTTATGCCAGGTCGGCAAAAATTATTGATCAACTGGAAGAAGCCGGTGTCGTTAGTCCTGGCGATGGCTCAAAGCCTCGTGAGCTATTAATTACAGACCCCGCGCTTGTACTTGGTACGACTAGCGATTCTACTCAAGAGAAAATAGATTAGTTTTCATAAAATTGCCACTAGGTTGTAAAATACCCCCACTATGCAAAAGTCAGGTGAAAAATTAAGAAGTGAGAGGTTAAAAAAAGGTTACACACTTGAACGTATAGAGCATGAAATAAAAATTAAAAAAGCTGTATTATCAAAAATAGAGGAAGGTGATTTTAAAAATTTACCACCATCTACTTTTGTTAAGGGCTTCATTAGAAATTACGCAATTTTTTTAAACCTTGACCCAGAAAACATTGTAGCCTTGTATCGCAGAGAAACAGACAAACCTGATAATTTGGCCACAACCAAACCATTCTTAACTCAACTATCCAACTCTATATTCTCAATTACTCCACAAAGAATGTTTTATTTTGCAATTGGTGTAATTGCACTTTTATTTTTATATTATTTTAGTAATTTATTTCTTTCTCTTTCTTCTGGTCCTAGGTTAGATATTGTATCTCCACAAAATAACCAAGAATTCAACACAAAAAACATTTTTATAACGGGTAAGACTGGATCAGATTCTACTTTATTTATTAATAATAATCAGACATCATTAACCACAAAAGGCGAATTTTCAAAACCGGTAATTCTTGATTCAGGCTTAAACAAATATGAAATAGTTTCAATTGATAGAAACAATCGAAAGACAACCAAAATCCTCACAATTTTTTATAATCCTCAGTAGTTTTCACGACTAAGAAGTCGTTGACTTACACGGACACTCTGATAAAATTACCCCCAGAGTCATTATAAAATCAAAGCTGCCCAATATGGATCCTGTCCAATTTATTATTCTTCTAATCGCAATTATCGTTACTGCTGCTATCCTTTTTATTGGATATCAAGTGTATCAACTCTTGAAAGATCTTAGAGTCAGTCTCAGAAAAATGAATCGAATCTTAGACGATACAGGGGACATAACCGAAAGTGTTAAACAGCCAGTTAGTTCGTTAGCCAATCTTACTTCAGGGATTCAAGCTGGTATTGGAATTGTTGAAAAGTTTGCTAATCGCAAGTAATGGATGACGAAAAAAAGAATATCACTGTTAGTTTTTTGATTGGAACAGCCATTGGGGCAGGAGTGGCTTATTTTATTTCTGACTCTGGCAGAAAAAAAACACCTGAACTCTATGACTATGTTAAAAAATCTCTAGAAAATATCATTGATGATCCACAAAAAACTCTCCATACTGCCGAAAATGAAGTAAAAGAAAAAGCTGTAGATTTAAAAGATGGAGTTAGCGAAACAATTGAAAGTATTAAAACAATCGGAAGTCTAAATATTGACAAACTCTTACCACGCGATTTAGAGCCATCTAATGTTAATCCTACAGAAGATACAATAAAAGCCGAGGCGCAAGTGGCTGTCGAAGCTCCGACAAAGAAAACACGTAGATTTTTCAAGAAAAAGTAATTAATCAAATTTATTCAGCATATAAACACTATGGGTTGTTTTTCAGCCTAATTAGTTGTAATATACTCTGCCTATCACAAAAATCTTATGAGAGAAAAAGAGCCTTATTATTTTGAAAAACCAGATGCTACCCGACCGCTTACCAGAATGGAGCGTGTTGGGCTCAGAGCCTATCATTTGTCAATGGAACGATCAGGTCCAAATCAAAACCTTAAAAATCCTTTTGCGAAAGCATCATTTGAACAAGTATTGGATGATATTGCGCAAGGTAACCCATTTTCTCATCCACTAAAAGACGAACGGTTAAAATCTTATTCTGAATACGACGTAAATATTGAGGGCGAAGAATTTATTCCCCAGTCAGGATCCTTCGTTGTAATTTCTAATCACTACAATCGGGGGATACACAAAGGGATGTCTCAGACACCAGTAATGTCCCACGCCATAAGTCAATATCTTCCGGATGGAGATACAAGAAAATTTATTCCAGTTATTGAAAATGAAAAAGAGCTTGTTAGAAAAACAGAGGACAACACCAGATTGGATTTGATATATCCACATATGCCTCAACCAGTAAGAAAAAGTATTCACGCTAGTATCGAAAAAGTCGTTGGGCCAGTTGATGGTATTGCAAATCAAGTTCTATTTAATACTTCAGTGGTATTTGGGATGATTCCGACAAATACTCATTCGAGAGAAATTCCAAAAGTATTTAAGAATGGTGATGTTCTTGTTTTGTATCCAACAGGAAAAGATGAATTTGAGTTGCATGAAGTCGATCCAATGGCAGGCAAGCTTGCTGAATTAGCTGGAGCAATGCGGGTACCAATGCTTCCAGTAGGATATTGGTTTAATCGCAAACAGAAAGCGTACCAGATTAGGATCGGCCAACCATTTGTTGTTTGTAGGGATAAAAATGATCCAGATTCGAACACCAAAAACGCCGAAAAATTAGGTTTAGAAATTGCCAGACTTCTACCTGTTAGAATGCGAGGTCCTTATACACAATTACTTGAAGACCAAGTTTAATTCGTTGTAAATTGATCAATCGTTCTCATTGGAATTTTTTACCTAAAGTTTCGAAACATTTATCCTGATATTTTGGATCTAGCAAGAAATTACATTCTTTGTCTAACTCTTCTTTTGTGTCCGATCCCCATTCATCAATTGACTTAAAAAAAACACTGTAACAAAAGTCAATTTTCTCTCCTGTCATATCACAGAAACTTTTTAAGTTTTTTTTATCACCGACGTCTCCAATAATTGATTCAACAGCTCCGTTGATACAACTTTCAATTCCAAAATTAAATTTTAATTTTTGACAGTTAGAATAAATTTCTTTTAATTTCCCCGTATTTGCTTGTGTGTAAACACGAGTCATTCTTTTTAAACATTCCTTTTCATAACCACTTCTTACTTTCAAACACAAACTAACAGCATTATCAAAATTTCCTTTTGATGTAACAAAAAAGAATGCACCTTTCCAATAGTAACAAAGTGGCCAATATTTCGGATCAATATCCCCACAAGGCTTATCAAAATTTTCACCTTCGACCAGTTTGTTTCTAGATCCAGCTGAAGTACTCATAAAATTTTCCATAAATGTTCCACCATGGCACATTGACCTATAGGCCTGTGTGTCATAAAGATCACAAATTTCTAAAGCTTCCTTGAGTGAGTTGTTGGTAAGAATCATGGCAATATGTCCAAGTCCATGTACACATTCAACATGTTGGCTTACTTCTTTAATAACCTCTCCCTTTTTACATACGGTAACAAATTTACTTTTTATCACATCTTTATCGTCAGTGGTTTCAAAACCTTGGGTTTTGAAGTACTGCATTAAAGCGCCATGTGAAAAACCATAAATACATAATTCCAAATTCGACCCAGTAAAAGTAATCAAATAGTCACCAGTTTTCTTATATACTTCTTTTCCAATGTTGTGTGAAATAGTATGACAGTTATCCAGTTCTTGAGCTGACAAATTAGTAACCATAAAAGTTTTAATTTGATCAAACGTAAACTCTTTTACCAATTGCTCCGCAACCTTGTCGTAACAATGATCCTTATCTTTATCGTTTATGCATGTCTTCATAAACAATGCAAGTTCTTTATTTTCTGTTCTATCTGTAAAACTCACATCAAATTTTACAAGGCCAAAACCTATTAAAAACAAAATTAAAAATGAAAAAAACAAACTAAAAAATTGTACCCGAATCATTGGTAATCGAATATAGATATTATACAATAGTACAACTCATGTTCTTACATAAAAAACTTGTATTTCTCTGGTTTTTATTTTTTTTAATTTCATTCTCTTCATTATATTTTTTTAAAGACAAAGTATTTGAAGTAGAAAGTGATTTTTTAGGTCTCGAGCCAGGTAATGAATATGGTGTCTATAATTTCAAAAAACATTCTATTCCCAGTAATGGTTGGATAACCGGCGTAGAATTTGAAATTACCGGCGCACCCAAAGAAAGAGTGCATCACGCAATTCTCGTTAATAACTCCAGGCGAGATAGGGCATGTCCTAATTTTTTCCCTGATAGACTTCATGCTACCGCCAAAGAATTTACTCCTCTATATTTACCAGCTGGATATGGTTACTACATGAAACAAAAAGAACAACTGGGAACATATATTCACCTATTTAATACTTCAACAGAAGAATACAAAGACATAAAAATTAAAGCAAAAATTCATTTTCAGCCAGAATCATTTATTAGGAGATTAAAATTTGCTCATCCAATTTGGGTTGATGTAAAAAAGTGCGAATGGGACACTAGTGTTTTTATTCCTCCAAAAAAGACAGAAACACTCACCTTAACTCATCCAGATACTGTTCCAACAAATGCTAGATTAATATACGCATGGGGCCATCTGCACAATTACGGAAAAAACTTAAAGCTTAAAGTAGGCGATGTAGAAATTAATTATGTTCCAGAAACAGAAGATGGAGTAATCAAAAAAATAAACTTCTTTAGTGATATTGACGATCAAAACTTCAAAGTATATGGTGGGCAAAAAATTGAAATTGAAGGACTGTATGAAAATCCTTTAGATACTGAAACGGACGCCATGGCTTCTTCAATAATATATTTACACTATCAATGAGATTGGCTTGGTGCCATTTCTGAGTTATCGGGAACAAGAAAAATAAGCATAGTTCCCATTGCATCTGCTGGCGTATCTTTTGGATTTGAGACCTTGATGGATACAGCCAGCTTATCACCTTTTTTTAATTTTACCCCCTCGTTACCATAACCAAATCCTCCCATGCTTAAATAAATTGGATTACCCGCATTCATACCATTATCAGTTTTTACTGGCTCAGTAGTCCAAATGGCCTTATCATTTTTTAATAATGAAATTGTATCTGTATGATTATGTCCATGAGATCCAGCCATTATTAGTTTGGCATCAAAAGGCACTTCATACGGGTCCTCCATAGTTTTTACAAAATCTTTTGTTTTTGGTGGTACAAAAAACAATGATGTACACGGTACCGTATTGAGATAAACAGGTGTTACAGGAATTAAATTATCGGAAAGTGGCCCGATATCAATCGAAAATTTTGCACTGACATCTACAAAATCTTTGTCTGTAAAATTAGCAAAAGCCGAA
Source organism: uncultured Gammaproteobacteria bacterium (assembly GCA_964426075.1). Classification (GTDB taxonomy): domain Bacteria; phylum Patescibacteriota; class Microgenomatia; order CAYQLK01; family CAYQLK01; genus CAYQLK01. The sequence goes on from CAYROP010000004.1 coordinate 40,962, forward strand.
CTAAATCGATTTTTGT
>CAYROP010000005.1:0-6069 GCA_964426075.1 uncultured Gammaproteobacteria bacterium
AAGCTTTAACAAGCTCAGATAATTCGATTACCGAGAGGGTTTCAATTTCTGAAATTAATTTTTCAAGTTTTGCGGATACCTTAACATCTGATTTTGTTTCGGTTTCAGCTACTTGTGTTTGAGCATCTTCCATTATTCCTGTCACCTCCTTTTCTATAATTTATGATTTCTGGGCACGAATTTGGTCTAAGGTATAGACTAAGTTGCGCAGATTAGCTTGTAATACTCCGACAATTCCATACAAAGGCGAAGATAGTCCGCCAACGACTTTGGCGTACAATTCCGGCTTGGAGGGTAAAGTGGCGAGTTGGTTGATCTCAGAATCGGAGATGTATTTTTTCTCAAAATATCCAAATTTTATTTCTGGAAGGCTATTTTCTTTTTTAAAAGTAACAATCGCTTTAATTGGTGAAATTTCATCCTCATAACTAAAAAGTGTACCGATTGGTCCTTGAAAGTCTTCATCTTTAACACCTGTATAGCCAGAGTCAATTAAGGATTTTTTTACTAGAGTGTTTTTGGCAACTGAAAATTCCGCACCAGCTTCTTTAAGTTTGATTCTTAAAGCTTGGATTTGTGGCATTGTCATACCTCTAAAGTCGGCTAGAATTACACTTTTGGCGCGTGTTAATTTTTCAGTTAAAACTTTAACCTCGGCTTCTTTTTTTATTCTGTTTGAACTTTTTGTGTCCATAAAAAAACTTAATCTTATATCGGTCCAAATTGACCAAAGGAAAGATTAAGTAGACAAAAATATTATCTTTCCTGCGCCGGATTTACAAAACTATTAAACAGTTTCTACCAAGGCGGTCTTAGGACTATAGCTGGCAAATTTTAGATGAAATCACAAGTGCTGTCAAGCACAACTCTTTAGAGCTTAACAGTGATTGAAGGTCCCATTGTTGAATTAATGAAGACTTTTTTGATTTGATCTTTGCCAAGTGCTTGAGTTAGGGTTTCAAAATTTTCGATAATTTTGTCATTTTCCCAGCTGGATTTACCAAATCCAACATGTAGAACTGGTTGTTCAGGTTGAGTTTTGAGGTAGACTTGACCAGCTGACATATTCTTAATAACCGAGTCAGGTTTGTCAGTAATTGAACCATTTTTAGGATTAGGCATCATACCTTTTGGACCAAGGGTTTTAGCAATTTGCGCTAACATTGGCATAGCTTCTGGAGTGGCAATTACCATATCAAAGTCTCGACCTGGGACCATTTTACCTTCACGAATTTCGTTAATTGTGTTTTCTCCGGCAAGAATAATATTTGAACCAGCGGTTGCTTGCCCAAAAACTAAAACTTTTTTGGTTTCTGTATTTAAAGGATTGGGGAAACTGAGGCTAAATTTTTGATCTTTTTTGTTTAGGACAAAGTGTGCCTCAATAGTGCCGTCAAATTTTGTACGGGCGGTTTTTTTAGCTAAATCAACAGCTTCTGCTTGTGAATACTGTTTGGTTTTATCAACAAGAGCGCTAGCGGTTGAATACGATTTAGAGTGGGTTACTTTTAGTTTGGAGGGTTTTTTTGTTTTTGTGGCCATAGGATTTTTTAATTATTTTTCGAGTTCTACACCCATTGATCTTGCAACGCCGCCAACAACTTTGACCGCCGATTCGATGTCGGTTGTATTAAGGTCAGGCATTTTAGCTTTGGCGATATCTTCAGCTTGAGATTTGGTTAATTTACCCTTTGTTTCTCGACCGGGTTTAGCAGACCCTTTGTCAGTATTAAGTGCCTTTTTGATCATTTCAGCAATTGGAGGCTGTTTGGTAACAAAGTCAAAGCTACGATCTTCGTAGATAGTGATTATTACCGGTAAAAGATCGCCTTTTTGCTCCTTTGTTTTTTCGTTGAATTGATTAACAAAGTCCATGATTGGTACACCGTGAGGTCCAAGTGCGGTACCGACAGGCGGGGCTGCGGTTGCTGCGCCGGCACGCACATTTAGTTTGACTAAACTTTTAATTTTTTTTGCCATTTTATTTTTAAAGTCTGTTTACTTGTAAGAAGTCTAATTCGACCGGAGTTTCTCGTCCGAAGATGCTGACTAAGACTTTGAGCTTGCCTTTTTCTTCATCAATTTCTGAGATAGTACCAAGGAATTCAGCAAATGGTCCATCAGCGATACGAACTGCTTCACCAACGCTAAATTTGGCCTTGAAGCGGGGAGCTTCCATGGACATGTATTTTTTGATTACTTCGACTTCGCTTTCTGGAAGTGGGGTTGGTTTGTTACCAATGCCAACGAACGAGGTTACCCCTTGAGTTGACCTGACCGCAAGCCAGCTTTCGTCATTGAGTTCCATACGAACAAGAATGTAGCCAGGGAAGATTTTTTCTTTGATTGTTGATTTTTTCCCTTCACGAATTTCAATTTTGTCTTGGGTAGGAACTAAGATATCTAAAATTTTGTCGGTCATGCCAAGTGAGGCAACTCTTTGTTTTAGGGTAATTGCAACCTTTTGTTCGTGGCCGGAGTAAGTATGTACAACATACCATCTGGCATTTGGGTTGTCAGTTAGGGGTGAAGTACTGTTGTTTTTTTCAGCTTCTTCGGTTTCGACATCCTCAGTTTCTGTTTGATCTGTGGTTGTATTGTCGGATTTATCAGTTTTTTCTTCTGCAGAAGATACTTCGTTTGTAATTTCAGATTCAGAATCTGATTCGACCGTTTCGGTTTCCTCGATAGGTAGAACCGCGTTAACGGTTGTGTCGTCGAGGTTGTCGTTTAATGTTTGTTTATTGTCGGTCATATTAAATTTTGAGCAGGCTATCGACTGCTTTAGCTAGGCCAAGATCAATCAGGGTTAAGATTGTTCCTATAAGAATACTGGCAACGATGACAATAATTGTCAGTCTTATTGCTTCGTTTCTAGTTGGCCAAATTATTTTTTTAAATTCGTCTTTAGACTGCAAGAGATAAGTACTAACAGGATTGCCTTTTGCGACCCTGATCGGACTAACCGAAGGTAATGCAAGCTTTTTGGACTTGTTTGTTTTTGCCATAAATTAACCTTTAAGTACTAGCTCTAGATGTAAAGCAGAGCAAATATTAGCATATTTATTTTGCTTTTTTAAGCCTCTAAAAACGCGATTTTAGCACAATGAACGTTGTGGCACAATATTATAGGATTTTGGATCAGGGTGTGGTAATATTTTGTGCCTAATTGTTTTATTATATTTAGTATTAGATTATTAAAATAAGTATGAAGAAAATAAGAAAAGTTGTTATTCCAGCCGCCGGTTATGGAACGAGGTTTTTGCCTGCGACTAAGGCACAACCAAAAGAAATGTTGCCAATTGTCGATAAGCCGATTATTCAATATGTTGTTGAGGATGCAGTTGCAGCAGGAATTGAGGATGTGATTATTGTAACTGGATGGCAAAAGAGATCAATTGAAGATCATTTTGATTACCCATTTGAATTAGAAAAAAGACTGGAAGATTCAGGTAAAGACATTGAGTTGGAACAAGTCCGAAGAATAGCTGAAATGGCGAATTTTATTTATGTTCGACAGAAGGGCCCTCTTGGTAATGCGACACCTGTTAAATGTGCAAGACATTTGCTGAATGATGAACCATTTTTGGTGCTTTGGGGGGATGATTTTATCGATGCTATGCCAAGTAGAGCGACTCAGATGGTTGAAGCATACGAAAAATATAATGGTACGATTTTAGCTGCAATTACAACAGATAAGGAGTCAGATGCAAAAAGATACGGTTTTGCTAAGGGTGAACAGGTTGATAACGGAGTGGTTAAAGTTTCTGAGTTAATTGAAAAACCAGGAATTGAAAATCGTCCCTCGAATTTGGCTTCAGTGTCTGGATATGTATTGACCCCAGAAATTTGGGATGTCTTAGACCATTTACAAAAAGGTCATGGTGGTGAGTTAGTTTTGGCTGATGCAATAAACACACTATGCAAAAATGGCGCTGATGTGTTTGCAACTGAAATTAAAAATGGAAAATATTACGATTGTGGCAATAAACTTGAATATATTAAAGCTGTTGTTGATTTTGGATTAAAACATCAAGAGTTATCGCTCGATTTTAAGAATTATCTTGAAGACGTTTTGGCTGTAAATAAAAATGGCTAAACACTTAGGTATTTTTAGTAAAAAAAATATAGAGAAGATATTTGCCGGTAAAAAGACGGTTGATGGACGATTTTCAAAAATCAAAATTTCTCCATTTTGTGATGTGTCAGTTGGTGATGTTGTCTATATAAAGGAACCAGGCGAGGGTGTTGTGGGGCAATTTTTCGTTTCTAAGGTAATATATTTTGATCATCCAGAGAAAGTTGATTTGGCAAAAATCAAGAAAGACTATTCAGGACTTATGGATATAGATGAACGATTTTGGACGAGGCTAGAGAAAGTAAATTATATAAGTTTGATTTTTATTAAGTCGGTAACGAAATTTTTGGTTCCACCTGTTTTTGACAAAAAAGATTCCAGAGGTTGGGTTAGATTAGATTAATTAAGTTAATAGAGTTTTTGGGATTCTAATGCTTTATCAATAGTTTGGTTATTAATTAAGTATTCAACTATTTTGGCTTCCAATGTTTCGATAGCTGACTCGGATAATTTGAAATTATCAGAAATTAGATTGTTAGTATGATTTGAGGTGGTTATGTCAATTTTAGGGAGATTTTTTTGTTCAATTAAATTGTTAATATCGTAAATGTTTTGAAGTGTGTGGGTTGCTAAGCTGTATTGGAGACTCGGGTCGGATTCCAGAAAAGAAAAACTTTCGTTGTTAGGGGCAAAGTTGGATATAAATATATTTTGTGATTTATTGTAAGAAAAAACGATATTTATTAGATTGTTTAGTTTTTGCACATGGGTTTCTAAATCAGTTTTTTGTTTGAGAGTTTGATCGTATCCAAAAGTGTCAACCAAAAGAATGTCAGGTTCCTGAAAGATAACCGAAGATTGAATAGTGCTGTTGTTAATAAAAGTATCGCTGGTTTTTGCTAAGGCATAGTCGATATCAGAGTTTGGGGAAGAGTAATTTATAAAATCAAATTTGATATTGGGATAAAATTGATTTAATTTTGTGATTAGATTAGTTCCATTTTCTAGTTGTGCTGTTTGTGTGCTACCAAGGATGAGTATTTTGATATTTCCCTTAAATGTCTTAGGAAAGATGTCTTCTGTAGTTACTAAAGGCTCTTTTACTGATGCTATTTGATTTTTTTCAATTAATTTACCAATTAAGCTTTCAAATTGCTCGTTTGGAGAAAGATTCTGGTCTGAAGATGAGTTTATACCGAGCACTGCTCCTGGAGCTAGCGGAGAAACAATTTGTTTAGGTGAATGTGAGAAAAAAAGTGGAATAATTAATATTAAGTTTGTTAGTATGGCTAGGGCAGTCATACTTTAACTCTAGCAAACCTAGATTTTTTTATCCAAGAGCATCGGTAAAGGCAGTTAGTTGCCAAGGGGTTTTGGTGTTTGCGTTTTTGGTAAAAGTAAGTGTAAATGTATAACTGTCGTTTTTGTTACTTTGATCTAAAGTAAATGCTGTAATTGTGAGTTTGCGATTTGAATCGTCTAGAATTTGAATACTATCAAGTCTGTATCTAACAATTTTTCCTGAATGTTTCTTAGCAATTTCTTCCTCAAATTGAGCTATGGTGTAGTTTTTTTTGAGTGATGAAGATAGTGAAGTATAGGCTTCAGGGTAATTTCTGCTTCTGGCATTTAGTAAATAATCTTTGGCAACTTGTGTTGTTGGTTCCTGCATATAACTATCGAAAGATACTTTTTCTGTTTTTTCAGTCTCATCTAAAAATTCGTTCGGAATAATTTGATCTTTTTGTTCAAGTCTGTTTTGACGTTCTTGGATAGGTGAGACAACATTATTATAAAACTGGAATGAGGCGAAGAAAATTGCAAGTACAAATACAGTCAATACCAATAGATTAAAGGTTTGGAGTGTATATTTAATCGGTTTTATTTGGTCCATATTTATATATTAATCAAAATATTGCAGGCCTACTAGGATTTGAACCCAGACTGAGAGTTTTGGAGACTCTAGTGCTACCATTACACCATAGGCCTAA
>CAYROP010000005.1:6169-24373 GCA_964426075.1 uncultured Gammaproteobacteria bacterium
GAGTAGGGTTCGAACCTACGTAGCCCGTACGGGCGACGGTTTTACAGACCGTAGCGATTGACCACTCCGCCATCTCGGCTTGTTGGAGAAGAAGAATAACTCAAGCCTACTTCTTCCCTAATATAGGTAATTTTAACTTAAAAAGAAACATGGGTGGTTTCTGTTTAATTATTAACTGCTTGGAGCCGAGAGTGGGAATCGGACCCACGACCTGCCCCTTACCATGGGGCTGCTCTACCACTGAGCCACCTCGGCATCAATATATTATGAGTATTTTGACTTGTGAGATTTTAGCAGAGAAACGAGAACAAAAAAAGACTGGTGGAGTATGACCTCTTACCAGTCTTTTTAAAAAGATTTGAACATAATTTTTCATAATATCGCCCTTAATTGATGGGGGACTAACAAGTCTGGCCTCCCAAAAAGAATATGATTTTTTGTCACGATCGCGGAGCTTTGGAACTTGACGCGTATACAATGACGAATTCTTTTAGTTGAAGCTTGTAAGGAAGTTCTATGACTTATTAGCTTGAACCAAAAATCAAGGGGCGTAATGTGCGAGCGATTCATAAAGTTAACTTAATGTTTTCCTTAGAACCACTTACTATTTTATTACTATTTCACAGCCAGTCAAGTTTTGGAATGAAGCTAAAATAGCCTTAAATGTTATTAAAATAAGCTATTTCATTAAGTTGCGCCGATTAATAATCCTAGGTTTGGCAAAAGAAGGTTTGTAATTTTTTCTGATAGTGGTAGTACAACTCGTCCAATTATTGACCCACCATTAATTGGAACGATTAAGATTAGTAGAATGAACATTCCGTATCTTTCCATGCGACTCCAATCGTAATACCAGTTTTTGGGTAGAAATCCACCAAGGACTTTGAATCCATCAAGAGGATGTACAGGAATTAAATTAAAGATGGCAAGGGCTGCATTTAGGCTAATAATGAAGTAAATAAAACTGTAGATGTCTACTAACGATCTTAGTTGCTGGCTTGAGGGGTTGGTACTGATTATTATTAGGTAAGGGATTGACATAATTATGGCAATAATTAGATTGGAGACTGGGCCAGCTGCGGAGATAAGTGCTGATCCAGTTTTGGGATTTTTGAGATTATAAGGATTGAAAGGAACAGGTTTCCCCCAGCCGATTCCGATAAACAACAAGGCGAGAGTGCCAAAAACATCCAGGTGGGATATAGGGTTAAGTGTCAATCTACCAAGGGATCTGGCGGTATTGTCTCCGAGTTTTGTAGCTACAAAAGCGTGAGAAAATTCATGAACAGCAATTGACATTACGAGGGAAATAATAAAAAGTAGGAAGAATACTATTGAGAGTTGACCGGAAATCAGGTGTAAAAGCAACATAAAATTTGTATGAGGTTGATTTTTTAATTTGAGCTTGTATACTAGGCTAGCTAAATTTATACCATAATATCGAAATAAATTATGAGAGCTTGTACTCTTTGCGGTAAAACAACTAAAGTTGGAATGGACACTACCCACAAGCATGGTGGGCAGTGGGCTATGCGTGCGCCAAAAAGCCAAAAGCTATGGAAGCCTAATCTTCAGGTGGCAAAAGTTGAGATTGCAGGCGTTGGTGTAAGAAAAATGAAATTCTGTGTTAAATGTTTAAGACAGGTTAAGTCTGGGGATAGTGCGGTTATGGTTAAGTTGAACGCTAAACCAGAAGCTGAGGTAGTTGCATCGTCTTAAAGAAGTTCGAACGTTTTTGTTAATTTCTCTGACAATTCTTTATAAGTGTTTTTGAAGTCCTTAATTGAAATTGCTTTTCTGTTGGGAAGCTGAATCATGTTGTTGGGTAAAAACTTGATCGTTTGACTGTTAATTTCAGTAAAAACTCCAGGCCAAGGGAAGTAAGCTTTGATCATATTGGTCAGGTTAGAAGGAGGATTTTGAAAATCAAATTTGCCGTCCTGTTTATTTATTAATTTGGTGTAGGTAGATTGGGTGTGGTCTTGTGGTTGAGGTTTGATTTTGCCACTAATTATTTCTGGTAGTGAGTCGATTAAGAAATTTGCAGAAACATCCGCCATTTTTTGAAAAAGATCAGGAGAAGTATCAGTTAATTCAATTGGAATTTTTTTTATTTTTAAAATATCCCCTTCGTCCATTTTGTCATTCATAATCATTAAAGTAACCCCGGTTTCGGTTAGTCCTTCAAGGATTGCGTATTGAACAGGCGAGGCTCCTCGTAATTTTGGCAAGATAGAGCCATGGATGTTGATAGGGTAAATTTTTGGGATATCGAGAATATTTTGGGGAATAATTTTTCCGTATGCTGCAACAATAATTAAATCTGGTTTGTGTTTCTTTATTTCTTTTTCTACATCCTCTCGTCCTTTTAGTGAGCCATAGGTTTTGACAGGAATACTGTTATTTTTTGCAACTATTTTGACCGGAGTTGGTGTGCTTTTACTGTCTCTACCGACTGGTTTATCTGGGGCAGTTATTACAAGTGATGGTTTGTAATTATTGTCAACTAGCTTTTGTAAAATAATGGCTGAAAATTTTGGGGTGCCAAAAAAAATTATTTTTGTCATTTGTTAATATTTACTTCTTCGAAGATATCGTTTCCGTCTTTATCTTGGCCAGTTATTTTTAGGATTTTGTTTTTTTGTGCTGCAACATGGTCTATATACAAGATTCCGTTTAGATGGTCAGTTTCGTGTTGCATAATACGAGCTGCAAGATTTTTGTATTTTGCCACAAAAACTTTTCCATTTTTATCCTGTGCTTTTATGGTTACAGAAGTTGGATGATATACATATCCGTAATGATGATGTACAGATAGACATCCTTCAAAAAGTTCTGATTCTTCTTTGCCGAATTCGACAATTTCTGGATTAATAAATTCTTTGAGTTTGTTGCCGAGTCTGGCAATAAAAACTCTTTTTAGTACACCTATTTGCACAGCAGCAATACCGATGCCAGGGGGGTCGTTTTGAGCTTCGAGAGTGTCGATTAAGTCTGTAATTAATGCTTTTAGATCATCATCGAAATGAGTGATTTTTTTACTGACTTGTCTGAGTTTTGGGTCGGGGATTGAGACGATTTTTTTGATTGCCATATCTTATTGTGAGTCTAAATAATTAATTTTTATGATTGTTTTACTCGGTAGTTGCGGGATGATTATATCAAAGGCATTTATGTCTTTGTGAAAGATTGGAATAAGAATATTAAACAAATTTAAATTTTTTTGAGAAGCTGTAATCTCCCCAAAATTAAAATTTGTTTTTTGATTTTTAATTAATCTGACAATTTTTTGTGATTTGGTTTTTAGTAATTTAAGATTTTTACCTTGAATTGACAACGCAAGAGAATGTGAAAAAGGAGGTAAATTGAATGTTTGTCTAAGTTCTAACTGTTTGTTTAAGAATATATTAGCATTAGAAGTGATAGTTTGATCGATAAGGCGATTGTCAGGATTTTTGGTTTGAAGAATGTAACTACGACTTGGAATACAAATTATTTTTCGCAGTGTTTGAAAACCTGATACTTCGGAATTGTAATTATATGGATAAAAAATATCATCAGTGTTTATAACGATTACTAATCCAAGTTTTTCGGGGAAATTAGTATAAAGCGAACTTTTTGTTCCGATAAAGATATTCGATCTTAAGTCTGGTTTGGTTTTTGAATCGATTATCGAAACCTTAGATTTTGGATAATTTTTGCTTATTTCTAATTGTAACGTGTTAAGGTTTGGAGAAAAAAATCTAATTCTTGGGGAGTGACAGTTAGGACAATCTTCAGTCGCATTAGGGACAAACTTCTTATACTTACATGATTGGCAAAATAAAAAACCTTTTGGTGAAGTTTTGTTAAGAAAAATCAAAATAGATCGATTTTTATTTAGGTTATTATTGATTGATTCTTGAGCTATTTTGGTAAGGAAAGCTGAGTCTGTTTCATATTTTTCGTACGGATTAATTTTTATAATTCTAAGGTCTGTTGGAAGTGCGATAGGTTTAATTGTAAGAGAGGATTTTCTGTAGTAAAAACTGGTTAAACTGGGTGAGTGGGTAATTAGATTAAGTTTTGTATTCGGAAAAACTTGACTATAAATTTCTGCTGCTTTTACACAATTGTAGTAAGGGGCTCTTTCTTCTTGATAGCTGATATCTTCTTCATCATAAATGGTAATTGTTTTTAAATGTATAAAAGGTAGTAAGATGCCTGATCTGGTTGCAACTATGGTGTCAGTATTGTTATGAAGAATTTGAAGATAGTTATTTAGTTTTTGTAATGGAGTATCTTTGGAATTAATAATTGTAATTTTGGATTGAGGTTTTAATGTGGAGATAATATTGGGAAATTGGTTTTCTGACGGGACAATAATTAGGTTTGTGTTTTGATTTGCTTTATTGGTTGTGATTTTTTGATCGAGAAGTTTAAGTTGTTTTATAGGTATTGTTGGTAGAGCGAGTTTTAATACATCGCTAATATTGCCTCGGTAGTGATTTGCAATTTTTTGAAAAAAAACAATTTGATCTGATGTAATAAGTGGGTTTTTGCCATATATTTTATCGATCGTTTTGAGATTTGATCTAGTCGAAGTTTGGGTAAGAGAAATGACAATTCCCAAATATGATTTTTGTCCAAAAGGTACTTTTACTAATTGTCCAATTTTTGGTGGTATTTGAGGATTTTTGTAGGTATACGTTTTAGAGTTGAATCCGGTTTTGTGGGAAAGAACAACTATTTCTGAAAACATTAATTACCTAGATAAGACGATACGGTTATTTTCCACCGAAAAGGATTTGTTTAAACAAAAGTCAATAGCTTCGACAAGAGCGGAGTCTTCTTGTCGGTGAACTCTTTCTTCAAGTGACTCTAAATCTTCTTTTGGTTCTATTTTTACTTCCCGTCTTAGTATTACCGGCCCAACATCGTAAGTAGTAGTGGCAAAATGTACGGTACATCCTGAGTAGGGTGATTGTGCTTCGTACGCTTGTTTAATACACTCAACACCTCGAAATGCTGGAATGACTGTGCCGTCGGAGGTTGTGTATGTGTCAGAATTATCATCAGGAAGGAGTGCGGGGTGAAGATTGATTACTCTAGCGTAGTTTTTTCCTATGTCGGTAAATTTTTCCAGAAAATCTTTTTGCATTACTAAATCCCACCCAGCCATAACGACGAGGGCTGGTCGATAGTCCGATTGTTGTAGGAATGCAGCCAATCCTTCCTCGTATTCTTTTTGGTATTCGGCTAGTGTTTTATGGAGCGTGCTTTGCATTTGTACACGATTAAATTTGACTGCTGGAATTCCCTTTTCAATTGCCCAGGGAATTTTTGGTGATTCTTTTTTGTGAGAAACTACGACTGAAATTTCACAGTTGTTTTCAGGGTTGTTTGTATAGTCAAAAATTGCAGGGAGTCGAGATCCACCGCCGATTAAAACAGCAATTTTTCTTTTTGGAGTTGGTTCTCTTTCGGCACTTGATTCAAGATTCATGTCGATATTATATTCTTTTGGTGCAACTAGACAATAATTGTGTTTAGGTTTTGGCTGTTAATATATTTTTACTAAGAGTAGAATAATAAAAAAATATGAAAAAAGTTTTGATCACCGGAGTGTCAGGTATGGTGGGTTCTACTTTAGCTGATAGGTTAAGTGAGATTGGAGGTTATGAAATTCATGGTACGGATAGGGGGAGCGAAAATGAGGCTTTTCCAGAAAATCTAAACAATCTAAAAGGTAAGATTGTTTTGCATCGTTTTGATATGAAGGATGGTGTGGCAATCGATAAGGTGATAACAGATGTTAGACCTGATCAAATATTTCATTTGGCGGCAGCGTTTAGCAATCCCGATATGACGGAGTGGGAAGTTATTCATAATAATATTTTAGGGCAAATTAATTTGTTGGAAGCAGTTAAAAAGAATCAATTAAAATCTAGAGTTTTGATTGTTGGGTCAAGTGTTGTATATGGAGATGGAAATGTGGGTGGTGTAACGAATGAAATGTCGGAACTTAAACCAAAGAGTTTGTATGCTATTTCAAAAGTGGGTCAGGATCTTACAGGATATAAGTATTTTTCAGCTGATGGTATGGATATTGTACGAGCAAGACCATTTAATCATGCTGGGGCAAGAAGAGGGCCAAGTTTTGTGGAGAGTGCTTTTGCAAGACAAATTATTGCAATAGAAAAATCGAACAAAAAAACAGGTGAAATTAAGGTAGGAAATCTTAGTCCGACGAGAGATTGGTTAGATGTTCGAGATGTGGTTGAGGCCTATATTGAGTTGATGAGTAGTGGTGTGTCTGGAGAGGCTTATAATGTCTGTTCTGGTCAAAGCAGGTCAGTACAAAGTTTATTGGACACATTAATTAAGCTATCTGGAGTAAATGTAAAAGTTGTGGTTGATGAAAGTTTGGTAAGAAAAAATGACGACCCAGGAATGATTGCGAGTAATGAAAAATTATTAAAAGATACTAATTGGAAACAAAGATATACTTTTGAGGATATGTGTCAAAGTATTTTAGATTATTGGAGAAAAAATTAAGTCTTTTGACCTTAATATTTAATTGATTGATTCCAGTTCGTTTTTCGCTTCAATATAGTTAGGTTTAAGCTTGAGTGCTTGTGAGAATGATTTTATTGCATCGTCCTTTTTGTTGGCTGTTTTTTGAATTAGTCCGAGATTATAAAAAGTGGCTGGGTCGGTTGGTGCAAGGGTGGTGGTAATTAGGCCAGCATTAATTGCCAAATCGAGATATTTTGTGTCAGAAATACTCAGTTCAAAATAAATTGATTGTGCCTTTCGCCAAAGACTAAGATTGTTTGGTGAATCATTAAGAGCTTTTGATAATGATGTTTCAGAAAGTTTTATGAAGTTTTCTTTGTCGGCATCAAAGCTATTGTCAGATGCTAGGGAAGCTGCATATGCTATTTCTGCGTAGTAAATCGGTTCAAAATATGGTGAAGTAATTGCTGAAGTTTGAACATTTTTTAGAGCTTTGGTAATTTTGCCACTTCCAATGTCTTTTTGATATCTGGAGTAGTAAATATCCGCAAGACCGATTCTTGAGATTGTTAAAACGAGAAAAATATAAATAATAAATATTGTAGAAACAATGATTGGAATCGGGGGCATTATTCTTTTGGGGATTTTAATTTGGTAATTTTTATTTTCACTTGATAATACATATGAGATAGCTGGAAAAATAAAGAAAGTAAGCGAGGTTGTGGTAACGGAAAATCCAAAAAAGTTAACAATCAAGTAGCTTGTAGATCCGGATAATATTCCAAGTTGGAGTATTCTAGTTTGGTTAAGTGAGTTGAAAATATTTTTTGTGATTAAAAAAACAACTCCGAAGATAAATAACAAGTACGAAATAGTTCCGATTAATCCAGTTCCGGCAAGGTAGTTTAAGTATTCATTGTGAGCTTTGTTATAAAGAAAATTCCATTCGGTTGTGTTGTTGTGTTCTTGAGGTCGAAACTTGTAATAAACAGTTGCGAAGGTTTCTGGACCCGATCCTAAGATTGGCGAATTTTTAAAGATGTCTAGTGCGCCTTGCCAAACTATTAATCTAATTGTTCCAGATTCGGTACCGCCCGATTCTAAGCTTGTTGAGGAGGGTGCGGCTGATGGGGTTGAAGCAGGTTTTAAGTTTTGGTTAATTTCGTTTTTAGTAAAAAATAGATTTTGTCTGATTGCTTCGAGATTTCTTTCCCATAAAGGTTTACCAAAGATCCCCAACAGAACTAAACAGCCTGTGAGAATCAAAAGTAGGGTAACAAAACTAGTTTTAATTTTTTTCCAGCCAAGTAGAATTGCGAAAAGAAACATAGAAATTATCAGCGAAAGGAATGCAGACCTTGAGTTTGAGAAAATTAATGCAAGAAATATGACAAAAGTAGATATTGAGAAAAAAATTTTTTGGAAACCATGAGTGGTTATTGCAATGCTCACTGCTAGGGGGATAGTCATTGATAAGAATGCGCCAAGCCAGTTAGGTTGGCCAAAAGTTGAAAATATCCTTAATGTTGGTTGAAATTCTTCACGCCAGCAGGTTGATATGAGTTTGCCGACTAATACATAGCAGTTTGGGTCATATCCAAAGTGTCCGGGAATTCCCCAAATCGAAACTACAAGTGAAGAAAGAACTAAAAATTTTACACCTTCAATTGCTTCCTTTTTTGTGATGAGGCTGGAGACAACGAAAAAGATTATGGTATAGCAAATTGAGGATAGTAATGAACCGTTTAATCTAGTGTAGTAACCAAATACTGATAGGTGATGGTCGGTTGAAAATATTGTTGAAATACCAAGGGCAAGTATGAAACAAATCGAAAATATTAATATTGGATTTTTTGTGACTAGGATTTTTTTTGTTGAAATACTATAGACAATGTAAAGACATAGGAGTGTCGCGGCAATGAAATATATAAAGATCATTTTGGGAATTTCGAACAGCTCGGAAGTAAGCGATGTGAATATAAAAGGGGTAATAAATAGTGTTGCGAAGAAAGTAAATTTAATTAGGGTTCGAGAAAACACTGCTAAATCTTTCATTAAATAAAATTTTTATGAGTATATGTGCTTTTTAATAAGTTGGCAATTAAAATCTTAATACAATAACACGCCTGTCCTTTGTTATACTGCCTTACTACTTAAAAGTATTTATGTTAAGAAAACTATTGGGTATTTTTTCATACGATATTGCCATTGATTTGGGAACCGCTAACACACTTCTGCATGTTAGAGATAAAGGGATTATGGTGAGAGAGCCTTCTGTGGTAGCAAGACATAGAAAATCCAAGAAGGTTTTAGCAATTGGGTCTGAGGCAAAAAAAATGTTGGGGAAAACGCCAATGTCTATTGATGTTATTAGACCACTTAGGCATGGAGTGATTTCTGACTTTGATGCATCAGAGGCAATGCTTAAGTATTTTATTCACAAAGTTCACAAAGGTCCTGGAACATTTTTGCCAAAGGTTCCACGACCAAAGGTTGTTGTTGGTATTCCATCTGGGGTGACTGAGGTAGAAAGAAGAGCTGTTGCAGAAGCGGCAATTTCATCAGGAGCAAGAGAGGTTTTTTTGGTTGAAGAGCCTATGGCAGCAGCAATTGGTTCAGGTCTTACAATTTCTGATCCAAATGGAGTGATGATAGTGGATATTGGAGGAGGAACAACGGAAATTGCAGTGATATCACTAGGTGGAATTGTAGTAAATCGTTCAATTAGAGTTGCTGGAGATGAAATGGAGTTAGATATTGTTAATTATTTAAGAGTTAGATACGGTTTGCTTATCGGAGAGCGAACAGCTGAAGAGATTAAATTATCGATCGGAAATGCATATACGGGGATAGTGAAGCGAGAGATGGTTGTAAGAGGGAGATCTCTGGAGACAGGGTTACCTAAGTCTGTCAAATTAACTGCTGATGATGCACGCGAAGCGATTAGTCCTACTATTAAACAAATTACACAAGCTATTTTGGACACCATCGAGGAGACCCCGCCAGAATTAGTGGCTGATATAACCGAAAGCGGGATTACTTTGGCGGGTGGTGGAGCATTAATACCAGGATTTGCAAAATTATTGTCTGAAGAAACAAAGATGCCAGTTTTTGTAGCTGAAGACCCACTTACTGCTGTAGTGCGAGGATGTTCATCTTTACTTGATGATCAGAAATTACTTGATCGGGTAAAAATATCGGGCAAAGTATAATTTTACTTGCCTTTTTTATCTTTAAGCTGGTCTTCGATTTTTGAGAGTCTTTTTTCTAGCTCTTCAAAATAAGGCTCGAGTTTTTTTAGTATTTCTACTACAACAGCTTGAGGGTCAACTTGGTTTTCTGACATATGTTTGTATTGATATGAAGATTATTATAGTTTGAATGTCAACTTATGAAGAAAAATAATTTTGGTAAAAATTTTGCTGAGTCAATATATTCTAGCAATAGTAAGAAAAATTCCCAAAAATTTAGTCTTAACGAGACAGCTTCGCCGTTAGGGCTTAGGCGACAAGACATATTTCAATCTTCAGAAAAAGTTTCACAGATTAGATTGGTTTTTTATTACATAACAGCATTTGCGATTTTTGCGATTTTTTGCTTGAGACTTATTCATTTACAAGTGATAAAAGGTGAGGATTTTAGCCAAAAGTCTGAAAATAACCGGGTTAAAATAGACAATCTTTATGCGCCACGTGGGGAAATTAAAGATCGTAATGGGGTAGTTTTGGCAAGGAATGATGCTGCTTATCGATTAGTTAAAGAAAACGAATCGCGTTTGGTTTCGGTTGAAACAGGAAAAAAATTAATTGAACAAAATGAGGCTTTTTTGGACAGAGAAGGTCCGTTGGGGAGACTTTTTGAGGACACAATTAGGGTATATCCAAAAGGTGAAGCTTTTGCTCATTTGTTAGGATACACGGGTGAAATAACAGCCGATGAGTTGGGTAAGGATGATGCGAATAACTATTTGACTGGTGACAGGGTAGGGAAAATGGGAGTTGAGCAGTCATTTGAAAATTTGCTGAAAGGAAAACACGGCAGGAAACTCTATGAAGTCGATTCTACGAGAATGGAGGAAAGGATAATTGGGGTCGAAGATCCAAAAGTTGGGGGAAGCTTGGAGTTGACAATAGATGCGGAGCTGCAAATCAAGTTGTTTGAAGAGCTAAAAAAAGAAATAGAAAAAGCCAAAGTTACAAGTGGGTCAGCTGTGGCTCAAGACCCGAGGACGGGGGAGATATTAGCGATGGTTAGTTATCCAAGTTTTGATAACAATATATTTTCTAACAGAATTGAAGGAAATGCTTTTTCTGATTTGGTAAATAATCCCGATAATCCATTATTTAACCGAGCTATTTCTGGGGTTTATCCGCCTGGTTCAGTGTATAAAATAGTATCTTCTTTGGTTGGTTTAGAATCGGGAAAAATAACACCGGAAACTAAATTTGTGGATGAAGGGGAAATATTTTTAGGTCCGTTTAAGTTTACAAACTGGTTTTGGACTCAATATGGTAGAAAAGAAGAGGGTGAGTTGGATGTGTCTCGGGCTATTGCAAGGTCGAATGATATATTTTTTTATAGATTAGGAATGGTTGTTGGAGAAAAGGAGTTGCAGTTGGGATCAAGAGAATATGGTTTGGGAGAAAAAACAGGAATTGCCTTAAATGGAGAGAATACTGGTTTAGTTCCTGATGAAGAATGGAAGTTGAGAGTTAAAAATGAACCTTGGTATCCAGGAAATACTTTGCAGATGGCAATTGGGCAATCAGACTTGTTGGTTACTCCTCTTCAGGTTGCAAATTTTACTTCAGCTTCAGCAATTGATGGGGTACTGCATCGACCAAGAATTGCAAGATTTGTAAGTTATCCCGATGGACGAGTTGAGGAAGTTGATTTGGCTAGTGAAATTAGAAAGGTGAATGCAAGGCCGGAATGGTTGGCTCTTGTTCGAGAGGGTCTGAAACAGGCTTGTTTAACGGGTGGTACTGGTTATCCGTTTTTTAATTTTAAGATTCTGGTAGGATGCAAAACAGGTACGGCGGAATTTGCAGAAACTGATGAAACCCATGCTTGGTTTACAGTATTTGCCCCGTATGATAATCCAAAAATTACAATGACTGTATTGGTCGAACGTGGTGGAGAAGGGTCTGCTGTGGCGGCACCTGTTGCAAGAAACACGTTGGAGTGGTACTTTAGCTCGATTCGATAAAGATTAAATTTAGTTAGTGTGATTTTTGAAGAGCGCGATTATCGACTTTGGCTGTCCAGAGTTATACCTAGTAATCCTTCGGTATTAAAGACAATGGTCAAAAAATTGGGAAGTGCGAAGTTAATATTTGATGCAAGCGCAAAACAGTTGGAGGAATTGGGTGTAAAGAAAAGATTTAGTGAACAAATCGCAAAAAGTTCTCATGATATTGCAAAAATTAAAAACGAGTTAGAAAAAAAGGATATTTGGTTTCTGGTATCTGGAGATGTTGGGATGCCTGAGATTTTTGACAATTTTGATGATCTGCCGTTTCTTATTTATGGAATTGGACCTCAGTTAATATTAAAGCCTGAATATTCTCTTGGTGTTGTTGGATCGAGAAAAATGACGGATTATGGTCTTACTCAAACAAAAAGAATGCTATCGAAATTATTAGAAGATTCAAGAGTAACAGTTGTTTCGGGTATGGCAAGAGGAATAGATTCGGCTGCACATTGGGAAGCTGTTAATGCGGGAAATAAAACCATTGCGGTTTTGGGAAATGGGGTAGATATTTGTTATCCAGCACAAAATAAAATTCTATATAAAAAAATAATTGAAACCGGTTCAGTTATTATTTCTGAATATTATCCTGGGACTCAACCTTTTTATGCCTATTTTCCTTTGCGAAATAGGATTATTGCAGCTCTATCAAATGCTGTTTTTGTGGTTGAAGCAGGCGATAAATCAGGAACTTTGATTACTGCTAGAGAAGCACTTAATTATGGGAAAAATTTAGGTGTTTTACCCGGCAGGGTTGATATGCCCAATAGTTTGGGAGCATTAAGATTAATAAAAGATGGAGCTGAGCCAATTATTGATTCAGATGATTTGAGAGATATTTTGGGGATGGATAAAGT
This sequence comes from uncultured Gammaproteobacteria bacterium, assembly GCA_964426075.1. GTDB lineage: Bacteria > Patescibacteriota > Microgenomatia > CAYQLK01 > CAYQLK01 > CAYQLK01. The sequence goes on from CAYROP010000005.1 coordinate 18,776, forward strand.
AAAAAATAATAAAAATATGGATTTAGAGACCTCAATTATCTTAAATTTTTTATCTGATGGCCCTAAGCAATTTGATGAGATCATGTGTGGAACTGAGATTAATCGTGGAGAGTTGTTGGTCAAAATTGAGGAATTAGTTGTCATGGGAAAAATTTTTGATTCTGGAACTGGATTTTATTCAAAGATTTGATTAGCGAATTTCAAATGCTTGACAGTTTATTGTAAAGTTATAGAACATTACCGAGAAAAAGAATACTTATTCTAATGATTAAAAATTTAGTTATTGTTGAGTCTCCTACTAAAGCAAGAACGCTGACTGCATTCTTGGGAGCCAAATACAGAATCGAAGCTTCTAAAGGCCATATGCGTGATTTGCCAAAGTCTGATTTGGGTGTGGATATGGAGAATAATTTTGAGCCAAGGTACATTGTTCCGAAAGCTAAACAAAAAGATGCTAATGCATTAAAGAAACTTGCTCTTACAGCAGAAAATCTTTATTTGGCAACGGACCCTGATCGAGAGGGTGAAGCAATTGCATGGCATTTAAGAGAGCTTTTTGGAAAGGATTTGAAAGATACAAAACCTAAAAGAGTGGTGTTTCATGAAATTACAAAAAACGCAATTGAGCACGCTTTTGAAACGCCAAGAGAAATTAATTACGACTTAGTAGATGCGCAACAAGCCAGAAGAGTTTTGGATCGAATTGTGGGATATAAGGTTTCACCGGTTTTGTGGAAAAAAATTAAAGGCGGGTTGTCTGCAGGTCGAGTTCAATCGGTTGCTTTAAGGTTAGTTTGTGAAAGAGAACAGGAAATCAAAAAATTTATACCAATCGAATACTGGACAATTAAGGTCTTGGTTAAAACTCCAAAGGGTGAGGATTTTGAAATTGAATTGGATAAAAAGAATTCTAAAGTGATTGCGGTTAGTAATGGGAAAGAGGCTGATGAAATAGAAAAATCATTACACGAAGGTCAATATATTGTTGAAGGGGTAACACAAAGGGAAACAAGTCAACATCCTAAACCGCCGTTTACTACTTCGACTTTACAGCAGGCTGCTTCTAACCGATTAGGTTATACCGCCAAAAAGACAATGTCTTTGGCGCAGAATTTATATGAAGCAGGTTTGATTACGTATATGCGTACAGACTCAATGGTGTTGTCGCCTGAAGCAATTGAAAATATAAGAAAAACAATTTCTACTAAATATTCTCCAGACTTGTTACCAGAAAAACCTAATTTTTATAAAAACAATTCCAAAGTTGCCCAGGAAGCTCATGAAGCAATAAGAATTACTGATTTTGAAAAGACCGAAAAAGATGTTGCAGCAAAATTTACCCCTCAACACGCCAAGCTTTTTGATTTAATTAGAAAAAGAACACTAGCTTCTCAAGCAAAAAGTGCAAAATTATCTAGGACAAGTATAGTTGTCAAAAACGGCGACTATTCACTTAAAGCAAGTGGATTTCAGATAGTGTTTGATGGATACAGAAGAATTTGGGGGGTTACCGATGATAATGATGTCATTCTGCCAATGGTTGAAAAAGAGGATTTGCTAAATGAACTTAAGATAAATAAAGAACAACATTTCACTGAGCCTCCTGCAAGATACTCAGATGCAACTTTGGTTGCTGCATTGGAAAAAAATGGTATTGGCAGACCGTCTACTTATGCCCCAACAATCGCAACTTTAATGGAAAGACTTTATGTGGAACGAATTGAGAAGAGATTTATACCAACGACTTTGGGATTTACGGTCAATGATTTTATGGTAGAGAATTTTCCGAAAGTTGTTGACTATGACTTTACGGCCAAACTTGAAGATTCATTGGATGATGTTGCCAATGGTAATGAAAAATGGCAGCCGGTTGTAGAAAAATATTGGAAGCCTTTAGAGGTTGAAATTACTAAAGCTGAAACAGATGCTAAAAGGATTAAGATTGAGCCAGAAAAGACTGACCAAAAATGTGAGAAGTGTGGAAAGGATATGGTGATTAGACAGGGGAGATTTGGTAAATTTATTGCTTGTTCTGGATATCCAGAATGCAAAAATACTAAACCATTAGTTGAAGAGTCAACTATTGATTGCCCAACATGTAAAGAAGGTAAGGTTGTGACAAAAAGAACAAGAAAAGGCAGAACTTTTTGGGGTTGCAGTAGATATCCAGATTGTGAATATGCCAGTTGGACTAATCCAGTTCCTAAAAAAGATGATGAAGATGTAGAATCTACTCAGGTAGATAAACAGGAAGATTGAAGTTTGTAACCGTTTTTGATTAGATAGTTGTTGTCGGATTTGCTGCCCCATTTCCCTAAAATATTTATATGAGTGTATTTGAAAGAGAAAGACATGATGATGGTGGCGGGACCCAAGCAGGGTTTGATTTTGACTTGGTGAATAAAACAGAAGATGAGATAGTTGAATATCACCCAACATTTGATACATATCCGCAAGTTTTACCTGACTGGCTTAGATTATTAAAAGATGAACCACTTGGTGGTTATCCTCCAGAACTACGAAAAGCTTTGGGGTTGCCGGAAAATTTCGTTGGTGGGCAGATAGAAGGGTGGGATTTACTAAGACTAATTGCCAAGAAAGAAATGATAATTGATCCTCTGCCAAAGTCATTTTATGATTTTGATGTGTCTGTTGAAGCTTTAAGAGCAGATATGCGCCAATGGGCAAATAGACACGGGAAACTTTTGACTGAGATGGATCTTAATAGAATGGTGCGAGTGGAAATGGAAAGATTGTCTGCTGATGATTTGAGAGAACTTGGTGCATGTAAAGTTGACTTGCATATGGGGACAAGGTATCAACATTATGCTAGGACGAACGTTGCTTCAGTTAGAATTGGTGAGCCTTTACCACAAGGGATTATGATTGAGGGAGAATTAACTCCTTCTGATCAGTTAATTTTACAAACGGGTGAACTTATTAATGCTTCTACTGTGGAGTATTTACTATTACCAGATTATATTCGAGGTTCGATGGATGGCAGGTCGGGAAATGCTAGAAAGGGTTTGGTTGTAGAAACAGCTTCGTTATTTGACCCTGGTTTTGAAGGTAATGGAACTATGGAGTTATCCAATCTGGGTCCTGTACCAATTGAAATTCGATCAGGTGATACGATATGTGCGATGGATTTTTTATTGCTTTCGTCCCCAGCAAAACATCCATATCGAGGTAAATTTTATAGGCAACAGAAACCACAAGGAGGTCGAAATGAGTAGTGAAAAAGAGCCTGGATTTGTTCATGTAGATGTTGGATTTAATCCATTAAGAGAAGATATTAAACCGCCAGAGTACAAAACGGAGGGGGCTGTGGGGTTTGACTTTGAGGCGAGTGAGAGGGTGGAAATTCAGCCAAGAGAAGTTAAGTTAATACCTACTGGTATTGTATTTGAAATACCTGAGGGATATTTTTTGGCAATCGTGCCAAGGTCTTCAACTCCGAAAAAATTTGGTGTAGATATGCCGCATTCGATTGGAGTAATTGATGTGGATTATTCTGGTCCAGAGGATCAGGTATATGTTCAGGTTAGGAATTTTACGGACGAAATTGTGGTAATTAACGCTGGAGATAGAGTGGCTCAGGGTTTAATTATTCCGGTGGCAAAAGCTAATTTTGTAAGGCGAGATTTAAGCGGTAATCAAACCAGAGGTGGTTTTGGAACTACAGGCAAAGGAAACTCTTCATAAATGATGCTAGAGCGAGAACACGGCAACTTTTTTGTTAGTTTTGAAGGACCAGATGGTTCTGGTAAATCGACTCAAGTTAAGTTAATTGCTGATTGGTTGAATGACAATGGTCAGGAAACAAAAGTTTTTCGTGAGCCGGGCAGTACTAGAGCAGGAGAGATGGTTCGAGAGATGGTTTTGGGTACTAAGCTAACACCGGTTGCACAACTTTTTGGTTTTAATATTGCAAGGGCTCAGTTTGTGGCTGAGCAATTAAGACCTACTTTAGAAGCAGGATTTAATGTAATAAATGATCGTTTTACGGCAAGTACTTGGGTATTTCAAGGATATATGGGTGGGGTTGATTTTGATATGGTTGAGATGGTTAATACTCAGGCGACTGGAGGTATAAAACCTGATTTTAATTTTTTAGTTGATGTGCCAATCGAAACGGCTTTAGCAAGAATGCAGGGTGAAAGTAGGGTTAAGGATGTGTTTGAGAGTGTGGATTTAGCAAAAAAAGAAGCAATAAGGCAGGGATATTTGGAATATGCCAGAATAAATGCTGGTGAGTGGTGTGTAGTAGATGGTGGACAGACCATGGAGGAGGTTACGAGAGTAATTAAAGAGACAATGATAGATTTAGGTTTTTATAAGCAAAGGTAAAAAGTTTATGAGTGAAGTATTAAGAGCTAAAGGAAGGGAGCCAGAACTGGGGGCAGTAAATGAAATTGATGAAGTGGAATCGTGGGCGCCAAGGTATGTGCCTGAGGATTGGGATGAAGATGAGAGGGCTTTGTTGGAGCCTTTTTTTAGCAATCTCGATAGTCCGGTTTTTGTGATTAAGAATATGCCAGAGGAAGTGGTTGCGGCAATTTCTTCCAGAGTTTCTAGAGCCGAACCTTCGATTAGGCGTGTTTTTTGGAATGAATATATTAAGCCGATTTTGGCAACAGACCAAGGTAGTCAAATGATTGATTCGATTACTCATTTAAAGAATGGTGGAATGGAAAGAGTTGCTAATAGTGACAGGGCAAGAGTTTTTTTTAGAACTTGGCTTGCTGAATATGGAGATGATTCGATTGCAGAAATGGGTAATTTGCATTTAGGAATTGAAGGTATTAGTCAAATTGCGGTTAAAGAGGTAGAAGATGTCAGGATAGGTTTGTCGCCAATTGAAAAATCCAGCCGTTATGTGAAATTTGGTCAGCAAGTGGATGACAAATATCAATATGTGGTGCCAGATGAAATTGCCAAACTTGGTCCGCCATCGGGGATGGAACAAGACGGAGTGGAAATGTATGTTGAGTTAGTAGATCTGCTTTATGAAACATATGTTGAACAAAATCCAATTTTGGCCGAAAGACTAAAAACACTTTTTCCAAAAGGTAATGATGAGAGTCAAACAGTTTGGCGTAATACTTTAAGAGCTAAAGCCTTTGATGTTTTAAGAGCTTATTTGGTTGGCGCAACACAAACAACTGTGGCTGTTTCGGCAAACGCTAGGGCTTTGGAGGGATTGGTAAATAGATTGTATGCATCAAAACTTACAGAGTTACGTTGGTTAGGCAAACAGGTTCATCAAGAGGTTAAGAAAGTAACTCCGTCGTTACTAACTAGACCAGGGACAATAAGAGGTCAACAGCAACAAATATATCTTGAGAATCTAGATGACACAGCCGAATATTGGGCTAGTGAAGTAGTTGATAATTTGGAGATAGGCCATGATCAAGCTGGTGTTGAACTAATTGATGTTGAAGATGAAACTCAAGCTCAGATTAAACTGACTGCACAATTAATGTACAAAAAAACATCAGGTGTAACTTTAAAACAGCTTAGACAAGCTGCCAGTGATATGGGTGAGGAAAAAAGAAAAGCTTTAATTGACAGTTTTTTGAGTTTAAGAAAAATTAG
>CAYROP010000005.1:24473-39569 GCA_964426075.1 uncultured Gammaproteobacteria bacterium
GCTTCAAAAGTAAGATGGACGGTTAGGATGAGTTTGAGGGAATTGTATTGGATTTGTGAATTGAGAAGCGGGATGCAGGGGCATCCAGATTATCGAAAGATGGCACAAGAAATGTATGAAAGAGTAAGAGAAGTTCATCCAAGTTTGGTGGAAAAAATGATGGTTGATATGAATGATTATGATCTTGCCAGAAGAGAGTCTGAAAAGAGGACCGAGCAAAAACTTTCCGCCTTGACGGGAGAGGTGAAATTAGATTAATATCTGAGCCTGTTATAAATAAATCACACTCGAGTCTTGTATTCTCCTAACTACAGATTGGCTCGGGGAGGTAAAAAAGGAGATTAAAATATATGTCAGACACAAAAAGATCTGCTACAGTTAGCGAGCAGGAAATAGGTTTGGAAGATTTGCTAGAAGCAGGGGTTCATTTCGGTCATCAGGTCCGTAGGTGGAATCCGCAGATGGCTCAGTATATTTATGGTGCCCGTCAGGGTGTGCATGTTATTGATTTGGGAGCTTCATTAGAGGGACTTAAAAAGGCAATGGATTTTGCGGAAAAGATCGGAAGTGAAGGTAAAACAATTGTTTTTGTTGGAACTAAAAAGCAGGCTCAAGATATTGTTAAAACTGAGGCATCTTCAGTTGGTGCTAGTTATATGACCGAGCGCTGGATCGGTGGAATTTTGACTAACTGGGATGAAGTCTATAAAAATATTAAGAAACTTCGTAAGCTCAAAGTACAAAAAGAAGAGGGTGAGTTTAAAAAATTAACCAAAAAAGAACAGTTGTTTATTGATCGAGAAATTGAAGGATTAACTCGTTCATATGGTGGAGTTGAAACTTTGGACAAAATTCCAGATGCGATTTTTGTTAGCGACGCCCATCGCGAAACAATTTCTATGAAAGAAGCAAACAGAATGAATGTTCCAGTGATTGCGATTTGTGACACTAATTCCGATGTTAGATTGGTGAGCTATCCGATTCCTGGTAATGATGATGCGATTAAGTCGTTGAAAGTTCTTACTTCAAAAGTAGCACGCGCTTATGGTCAGGGCAAAATGCAATTTGAAAAAAATAAAGCGAAAGTAGTAGCAAGTCAAAAAAAGGAGGAATAAAATGAGTGATTATTCAGTTAGTGATTTAAAGGCAATTAGAGAAGCAACTGGGGCTGGTGTCGCGGAAATAAGACAGGCCTTAATCGATTCCAATGGAGATGTAGAAAAAGCAAAAGGAATTTTGAAAGAAAAGGGATTATCAAAAGCTGATAAAAAAAGTGATCGAACAACTAACCAGGGTGTGGTTGAAACATATAAACACATGGGTGGAAAAGTTTCGGTTATTGTTGAGGTTTTGTGTGAGACTGATTTTGTGGCTCGAACAGAGGATTTTCAGGAACTAGCTCGTGAAGTAGCAATGCAAGTTGCGGCAATGAACCCAAAAGATAAAAAAGAATTGCTAGCTCAAGCATATATTCGCGATTCTGCTCAAACGATTGAACAATTAGTTAAAGCAAAAATAGCCAAGCTTGGAGAAAATATTCAAATTGGTAAATTTGCTAGAATTGCTCTTGGAGAATAATACTCTTTTTAGAAGAGTATTGGTTTTGGGGTTTTTAACGATACAATAATTAATAATGAACGAACAGGAATATAAAGAAAAATTTGATTCAGCTATTAACCACCTTAAGGTTGAGCTTGGTCAAATCAGGACTGGACGAGCAACGCCTAGTTTGGTCGAGAATATCAAAATTAATGTTTATGATACCTATATGCCAATTGTGGAATTGGCGACCGTGTCAGTGACTGATCCTAGATCACTTTTGATTTCGCCTTGGGATAAAACTATTGTTGAAAAGGTTGCTAAGGGTATTACTGATGCGGGAACGGGTTTGTCGGCGGCAGTAGATGGAGAGAATATAAGAATTAATATTCCACCTTTAACCCAAGAAAGGCGTGAAGAGTTTACGAAGATTGTTGCACAAAAATCAGAAACAGCAAAAGTAGCAGTTCGACAGATTAGGCACGATTTTGTAGAAAGAATTCGTAAACAAAAAGATGATGGTGAGATTAGTGTTGATGATGAAAAAAGACTGCACGAAAAACTAGATGAAGTCGTTGGATCTTACAATAATCAAATTGACGAACTAAGGGATGCAAAGTCTGAGGAGTTAATGACTGTTTAATTTATGGAAATGATTATCTCGATTATTGCTTTTATTTTTGTTTTGACTGCTCTAGTTATGGCTCATGAGTTGGGTCATTTTTGGGTGGCGAGAAAAAATAAAATTAAAGTTGAAGAATTTGGATTAGGTTTACCGCCAAGGATTTGGGGTAAAAAATATAAAGGAACCTTGTATTCAATTAACTGGTTGCCTTTTGGAGGATTTGTTAGGTTGTTAGGGGAAGATAGTGAGGGAGCGGATTTAAAAAAGAAAGGTAGTTTTTATTTGGCACCAGCCAAAACACGAGCGGCAGTGGTGGTTGCTGGTGTGGTCGTTAATTATTTTATTGCAGTAATTTTATTGTATATAGTTTTGATTGGAAGCGGTTTTAAGTTTAGTGTACCTCAGATCGTTGAGCATAATTTTAGATTTGCAAATAATTCAACAGAGGTGGTTTTGGCAGAGTTTACAGACGATTCTCCATTAAAGTCTGCTGGACTAGAACAAGGAGATGTGGTTAAAAAAATAAATGGTTTGGAAGTTGGTAGTGCTGAGTTTTTGAGTGAACAAATTAAAGCCTCTGATTTAAATTTGGACTTGGAAGTAAAAAAAATTGATGGTGAGATTATGCCTGTCCAGGTAGTGCCATTAGAAAAAGATGGGAAGAAAATTCTTGGGGTATATTTAGCAGAACAATCTGTGATTACTTATGAAGGGTTTTGGCAGAGAGCATTTTCTGGTGTAAGTCATAGTATTAATTTGGCTGAATATTCGGCAAAAGTAATGGGAACATTGATTGGTTCTGCGTTTAAAAGTGGTGATTTTGAACCAGTGTCTCAAGGTGTTGCTGGTCCCGTTGGAATTGCTCAATATACAAAGATAGCAATAGATTTTGGTTGGATGGCGTTTATCCAACTGATCGCATTATTGTCACTTAATTTGGCAATGGTAAATATTTTACCGATACCTGCACTTGATGGTGGAAGATTTTTCTTTATTCTTGTTGAGATGGTAACCAAAAAAAGAGTTGGTGCAAAATTCGAAAGAATTGTTCATACTGTTGGTTTTGCAGTGTTAATTGCATTAACGTTTGTAGTTACTGCAAACGATATATTTAAGTTACTCTAAATTAGAATGAGATATAGTCATTTTTTAGGTAAAACAAGAAGAGAAGCGCCAGCTGGTGAATTATCTTTGAACGCCAAACTTCTTGAACAGGCGGGATATGTTAATAAACTTTCTGCTGGAGTTTATAGTTATCTACCTCTAGGTAAAAGAGTGATTGATAAGATCGCACAAATTATTCGAGAAGAAATGAATGCCGTGGGCGGACAGGAAATTTTTTTACCAGCTCTTCATCCAGCTGATAATTGGAAAGCAACTGGAAGATGGGAGACATTTGATGTTTTGTTTAGATTAAAAGATGTGTCAAAAAAGGATCTAGCATTAGGACCAACTCATGAAGAGGTTCTGTATCCTTTGATGAAAGCTTATGTAAAAAGTTACAAGGACTTGCCGTTGTCTGTTTATCAAATACAGACTAAGTTTCGTGATGAATTGCGAAGTAAATCGGGATTATTAAGAGGCAGAGAGTTTTTGATGAAAGATTTGTATAGTTTTCATTCTAATCAAAAAGATTTGGATGAATATTATGAACGGGTGGTAATTGCTTATAAAAATATTTTTAACAGGGTCGGAGTTAAGGCAATATTTACCGATGCGTTGGGTGGAACTTTTTCGCACAGGTCTCATGAATTTCAAGTTGAGACTAGTTCTGGAGAAGACACAGTTTATTACTGCGAAAAATGTGACCATGGTTGGAATAAAGAGGTAGTTGATGAGGACAAAATGGATACGGAAAAATGCGTTAAGTGTCAGAGTGAACTTGTTGAACTAAAGTGCAGTGAGGTAGGAAATATTTTTAAGTTGAATTCCAAATATTCAGAAGATTTTGATTTTAAGTTTGCTGATGAATCTGGAGAAAACAAATTAGTGATTGCTGGGTGCTACGGGCTTGGGGTTTCGAGATTAATGGGGGTAATTGCCGAGGTTTTTAATGATGAGCTTGGACTTTGTTGGCCAGAAAATATTGCTCCGTATAAATATCATTTAATAAATTTGTCTAATGATTTAGACCGAGCTGAGAAAATATATAAGAAGCTATCTGAAAAAGATTTGGTTTTGTATGATGATAGATCCGATTCGGTGGGGGTCAAGTTTAAAGACGCTGATTTGATTGGGTTGCCATATAGAATAGTGGTGTCTGATAAGTTGAATAGTGATGAGGTAGAGATAAAAGATAGGGTGTCTGCTAGCCCAAGAATAGTTAGTGAGAATAGCTTATCTTAATAAGCTTTACTTTAATTCTAATAAATATATAATTGGTCACCGCTAGCTATAAAAAGAAAGGAAAAAATATGTATACAGTAAAAAAAGAAGGTTTAACACTTACAGCAACAGTCGTAATTGACGCTAAAATTTTTGATGAAAAAAGACTAGTTGCGATCAAAGATTTAGGTCGGAATATTGTTATTGATGGATTTAGAAAAGGCCAAGCTCCTGTTAATTTATTAGAATCAAAAATTGATAGTAATAAAATTTTGGACAAAGCTTTGAGTTTAATTTTGCCTGATGTATTAAAAGAAATATTAGAGAAGGAAAAATTTACGCCTCTTACTTATCCACAAATTAGTTTAACCAAAGTTGCAGCAGGTAATGATTTGGAATTTAATTTGGTATTTACATTACCGCCAGAAGTAAACTTAGGCGATTACAAATCGATAAGAGTTAAAAAGGCTGAAATTGAATCTGTTCCGGATGAAAAAATTACTCAGTCAATATTAAATATATTTGAAGCAAGGAAAAAAGAAGGATCAACAAAAGAAGAAAATGTGATTTATGGGGCAGATGGAAAAAAATTGTCGGGTTTTAGCTACACAGAGCCTAATGATGAGTTTGCAAAAAGTTTAGGGGCAAGAGACCTTCCGCACTTAAAAGAATTAGTTAAGTCTGATCTAGAAGAGATTGCTTTGACAGAAGCGGAAAGAAAGTTTGAAACTGATTTGTTTAAAAAGTTGACTGATATTAGTACTGTTGAGGTTCCTGATATTTTAGTTGAAGATGAGTTAAATAGAATGGTTAGTCGTGCTCAGACTGATTTAAGTAGAGCTGGTATTAAGTTTGAGGATTACCTAAAAGAGGCAAACAAAACGCTTGAACAATTAATGACAGATTGGAAGCCTCAAGCAAAAAATAATGTTGAAGTTCAATTAATATTGGGTGAGGTTGGGAAAAGAGAAAATATCGAAGTGGGTAGTGATGAATTAGAATCAGCAATGTCAGAAACAGATCCAACTAAACTTGATGATCAGACCAGAACTGATATGGAGAATTTTACTCGTTATGCAATTTTTCAGACCAAAACTTTAAAGTTCTTAAAAGACATTGCTTTGTCTAAACCTGAATCAACAAAAGTCGAGAAGGCTAAAAAGGCTTAATGAACAAAAAAAGAACCATAGTTACTCATATTAATCCAGATTTGGATGGGATTCCTGCGATTTGGTTGCTTAAAAAATACGACCCTGCTTATAAGGATGCGGAAGTAAGGTTTGTGCCTGCTGGAAGTCGATGGGAAGAGGGTGATCCAGAATTCACAACCCACGTTGATACTGGAGGTGGAATATACGACCATCATGATTCTGACGAGTTTACTTGCGCTGCGAAGCTTGTATGGGAGGATCTAAAAAAAAGATTTTCGTTGCAGGATGAAGCAATGGACAGAATGATCGAGATTATTACGCAATATGATCATGCTCACGAAAATTTGTGGCCAGAGCCTAATTCTGATCGCTATGATTTTTCTTTATATTCAATTCTGACTGGGTGGAAAATGTTAAACCCATCTAAGTACTATGAGTATATTGAGTGGACCATTCCAGCACTTGAAGCGATTCATAAGGTTTTACAAGAAAAAGTATTGGGTGAAAAAGCCTTAAAAGAAGGAAAAGAGTTTGAGTGTCCGTGGGGTAAGGCTATTGTTTGCGAGACTTATAATGACAGTGTATTGGATATTGGTATGAAGCAGGGGTATGCGCTTGTAATTAGAAAAGATCCGGTCAAGGGGCTTGTTCGTATTACTGGTTCGACTCCACATGGAGTTGATTTAACCAAGGCTTATGAGAGTATCGTGGAGCTTGATCCAACTGCAGACTGGTTTTTACATGCTTCCAAAGTGTTGTTAAGGAATGGGAGTTCGAGAAATCCCACAATGAAACCGACAAAATTAAATTTGGATAAGATTATTTCTTTAATTAATAATTCTAAATAGTTTTTAAAACCAAAAAACTTGTATTAGAATTAAGGTATGTGCTACAGTAGGCAACTCGAAAAATAACATGGACGATAGCTGTATTTTTTGTAAGATATCATCTAAACAGATTGAAACAGACATAGTTTTTGAGTCCGATAATGTTATTGTTTTTCATGATCGAGAACCGTCAGCAGAAAAACATTTTTTGGTTGTGCCCAAAAAACACATTGTAAATTTTTTGGATTTGACTGAAAAAGAATTAGTTTGGGAGATGGATGAGATTATGAGAAAATTAGTAATTGATAATAATTTGGACAGCTCAGGTTATAAAGTGCTGTTTAATGGTGGATATTATCAACATGTTCAGCATGTGCATTGGCATTTGTTGGGCGGTAAAATGTTAAACAATTAAACAAGGTAAAACATTAAACCTCGAAGGGGGGTGTAATAATACACAAGTAATTTATTACTTGTAAAAAATAATTATGGCTACAAAAGTTAAAGCAGCTCCAGGTGAGCCGGTAGATATATTACTTAGAAAATTTAATAAAAAAGTCCAGATGGATGGAATTTTGTTGGAACTAAAAAAAAGAGAATTTTATCTCAAACCTTCAACACGTAGACAGGTTGAAGAACAGCAAAAAAGACGTCGCGGTATTGCGATGAAGAAACGACCTTTTTAAAAAATGGCACTACTTGATACATTAAATTCTGATCTTATTGCCGCCTTAAAAAGTGGTGATAAGGTTGCGGCTGAAACGCTGAGATTTTTGATTTCTGAAGCGAGAAACAAGCGAATTGAATTGATGCACGAACTCACTGATGATGAGTTAGTAGTAGTAGTTACAAAAGAAATAAAAAGACGAAAAGAATCGATGGAAGTTTTTGAGAAAGCTGGTCGAGATGAGTTGGTTGCAAACGAAAAGGCACAGATGACTGTGTTGGAAAAATACCAGCCAGAGCAGATGACTGAAGAGGAAATAGAAAAGATTATTGCAGAAGAAATAGAAAAATTTGATAATCCATCCAAAGAGTTTTTGGGCCAATTAATTGGAAAAGTTATGACGCGAATACCAAAAGGTACGGTAGATGGTTCGGTAGTTTCTAAGTTAGTTTCACAAAAATTGCAGTAAAAATGCAGGCAGAGGTTACTTTTTATGCGCAAGGACTTGATAGGTTTTTAGAAAAAAAAATAATCCAAACTATTTCGAATACGCTTTCGACATTAGGGCAGGTTGCTTCTGATTTTGCGGTTGATGTTAATTTTGTTAACGAGAAAAAAATGAGTAGGTTGAACAACGATTTTCGTCAAAAAGATTATGCAACTGATGTTTTGTCGTTTGGGCAGTTTGAGAATATTTTAGGTGACAGACCAAAAGGCATTAAGATACCAATAATGTTGGGTGATTTGGTTTTGTGTGAGTCAGTAATTACTAAGGAGGCGCAAGATGAGGGAAAAAGTTATGAAGAGCATTTGCTTATGCTTGTTGATCATGGAATGAGGCACTTATTAGGTATTCATCATCCAGAAGATTAGGTTTTTGGGGTTAAAAAGCAAAATCAATAAGGTAGAATAGTTTTAGTAAGTTTTTTTATGTCAGTTTTGTATAGAAAATACCGCCCTCAGAATTTTGATGAGATGGTTGGTCAAGAGAATATTATAGATGCGCTTAAGAGGTCGGTTGCGTCCGACAAAACTCCGCATGCTTTACTTTTCGTTGGTCCAAAGGGTAGCGGTAAAACAACGACGGCAAGAATTTTTGCTAAAGCCATTAATTGTCCAAATGTTAAAGATGGAAACCCGTGTGGAGTTTGTGAGGTATGCGAAGAGATTGCAAGTGGTGCAGCGGTAGATGTAATCGAAATAGATGCTGCTTCGAATAGGAATATAGATGATATTCGGGAAATTAGAGATAAAATTTCTCGTTCTCCAAGTAAGTTTAAGAAAAAAGTTTATATTATTGATGAGGTTCATATGTTGACAAGTCATGCTTTTAATGCGTTTCTTAAGACGCTAGAAGAGCCACCAAGCCATGCGGTTTTTGTTTTGTGTACAACAGAGTTGGACAAGTTGCCAGCAACGATTGTATCTAGGTGTCAAAGGTTTGATTTTAACTTAGGAAAAGATGAAGAGATCAAAAAATATTTAGGTGAGGTTTTGACTAAAGAAAATGTGGATTATGATGATGAGGCAATTGCGGTTGTGGCAGGATACGCTGGTGGAAGTTTTAGAGATGCTTTGTCAATGATTGGCCAGGTGGCTGTTTTTGAAAAAGTTACATTAGACAGAATTGAAAATATTTTGGGTCGGGCTGGAGAAAATTACGCGAAAAAATTCGTGACCGCACTTTTGACCTCTGATAAAAAAAATGCACTTCAAGTTGTATCTGATTTGGAAGAAAAAGGTTTAGATGTTTTGGAGTTTGTGAGACTATCACTAATTGAAACGAAACAGTTGTTGATGGAAAAAATATCCACACCAGCTAAGTCTAAATACTCAAAAGACGAGTTAGTCAATATTTATAATAGTTTGGATAAGTGTTTTCAGAGGTTAAAATATTCGCCCGTTTCAGAACTTCCGATTTTGGTTACGGTAATGGAGTTTGTGGATGTAAAAGATGGCGAGTTTGATAGTGGAAAAGAACCAACAAATAATCATTCACAAAAGACAGAAAAAAATGAATTTGTAAAAAAAATTGAAGAAACCGTCGAAGCACAGAGTGCAGAATTATTAGAAAAAAAAGAACAAAAAGTGGATTTGGTTTCGGAAGAGAAAAATTCTGTTTTAGAGAGTGATGAGGAAGATTTTACTGGACCTGATCAGTTGCAAACTATTTATAATAATTGGAAAGCAATCCTTGAAAACCTTAGACCAAAGAATACTTATGTGACAACAATTTTAAGAGGATCAAAACCTGTGGCGTTTGATGGGAATAAGGTGACGGTTGAAGTTTATTTTCGACTTCATCAAGATAAACTAAGAGAGGCAAAAGTACTTAGCTTGATAGAATCGTCTATGAGTGAGGTTTTGGGTAAAAAAGTTTTTCTACTAATTAACATCGGAAAGAAGGAAATTACCCCAACTAGCGATTTGTCTATCGAGAATTTGGTTGAAGCAGCTGGTGAGATTTTTGGTACAAGTAATTAAAGATGCGAAATAAATATCTGCTGATACGTCACGGTGAATCTCAATACAATCAAGAGCTTAGATATCAAGGATGGAGCAAAAGGGTTCATCTTACTAAACAAGGAATTGAACAAGTTAAAGGAAGAATTAAGCTTATAAAAAAGTTTAAACCGGATATTATTGTCGCTAGTCCATTTTTGCGAACAAGACAAACTGCGGAAATTTTGGCTGGTGTAGTTAAGAAAGAGATTTTGTATAGCAAGCTTATTATTGACTACAACAGAAGCGAATCAATGGAAGGTAAACTTCAAGAAGAATATGTTGGAACAAAAAAATATAAGGATTGGTTAGAAAAAGCTGATAAAGATTGGAATTTTCATTTGCCAGATGGAGAAAGTTATAACGGTTTTGACGAGCGGATAAAGGAATTTATGGAGATACTTGAGCAAAGTTACGATAAGAAAAAAATATTGATAGTTAGTCACGGTGATGTAATCAGGTCAATAATTAGGCAATATACTGGGCGAGAGTTTCAGCGAATTGATGTGATGAATGTTTTTGTTTGTGAGCTAATTCCAAATAGAAAAGCCAAAAATAGATATATATACAAAGAGGTTAACTAACCATTAATTTGAGTGGTTGTTTCATCGTCAATTATTAGTCCATATTCTTCATAAGTAGCAATTATTGTGGTGACTGTTTCGACTTGGATTTCTACCGTTGCGGCAATCTCTGCGTATACTCTTTTGCTGGCAACCTCTTTAAGGTGCGGCATTAAGCGTTCTATTTCTCCGAGTAACCTTCGGAGGATTTTGATTGGTGAACCTGATGAGAAGGGGGAATCTTCAAGGCCTAGTTTGCCATCTTCGAATAAGCCATTAACTTTGGAGAAGTAATAAATCCAACTCCAGATGGCTTTAACAATTTCTTTCTCAACAACTTTTTTGATTTTTAATCGTTCTAGCGATTGCATTTGTTCAGCTGAAAAAAGATCAAGTAGCGATGCTTGACCACTGGAACGATTGCGAAGATATTCGGCGATAGTTCTTTTGAAGTCTTCAACGCGAATGTTGCCACCCATGGCTTTTTTGGTATAAAAATCCATATCTTCTTCTCCAACCTTAAGTTCTGCCATACGAGCAATTTCTACAGCCATTCCATAAGCTAAATGTCCTTGTTCGACTGCGCTTTTGATATCTGGTGGGAGGCCAGTGTATCTAAGTGAGTCACGTACTTTGCTTTCGCTTCGCCCAACTTTTTTAGCGAATTTGGATAAAGGGTAGTCTGGTCTTGCGATTTTGACGAGTGTAAAAATATGGTTATAGTAATCGGCTTCTTCGTGTGGTGGGAGTGAATTGTGGATATTCTCCGAAGCTTGACGATAGATGGCTTGAATTGGGGCAACATTTTCTCCGACTCTGGCTTCTAACATATCAGGGTGTTCGGCAAAATGCCGATTGTAACAGTTACCCTGACCATAAATTTCCTGACATTCACTACAACCAACGCTTTGTAAGATTTTCATTGAACGATAACGTCTTTCACCGGCAACTAAAATGTAGTAGACAGGGTCAGATTGAGAATCGGGATTGTCGCTGTCTTTAGTGGTGGGTTTGAGGTTTTCGAGCTTGATTTTGGTTCCCCAGAGACCATTGATTACAAAAAGATATTTTTCTGCCGCTTCTGGATCGAATCTGATTATTAGGGGTGGTTGAATTAGACCCTCTTCAGCAATTGAGTCGGACAAATTATGAAGCTCGTCTTCGTCGAAGGTTTTTCTGCCTTGAGGTAAAACATTAACTTGATCAAACGGAACTAATTCTTCAGCATAATGACTGCGTAGGGCAGATAGCCCAAGAATTTTTTCCAACGATTCCTGAGCAATTGGTTCTTTGATAGCAGTCGGTTGACCTTCGACCCTTTCAGGCGTAGTAGACATTATTTAGAGTTATTGGGGCAGTATTTGATAGATGAGGCGCCATTTCTTGTGGAAAAGGGCGCCTTTGTGGGGTGGACAGGACAAGGTAAAACTTTACGGGCGGTACTTCTTGGTGCGGGGTTTTTTGTTCAGGAAGGAGTTGAGCCGTGAGATTTCATCATAGCTTGCAAAAGCAAGATCAATAAAGCCAAAAGCTGTGGCTATGAGATAGACATCAGTTGCGACACTCAGATCGACTGCTTCGGTGGTCATGAACAGTTCGCAACCGTCCTCACTGTCGCAGTAGAATCCAGGTACATTGGTAATCGTGATGCAGTACTCGTAGTCGCTTTCGGTGTCGTAGTGGGGAATTGACAGTTTTGCGACTGTCATTCGTTCGCCACATTTTGGGCAACTCCCAGCCTGACCAAGGCTTTCTTTAGTCACCGGACCGTTGTAGTTTTTTTTGTAGGTGCGCAAGTTGTTTCACCCTCAAGAGTTTTCTTGTTTGGTGCGAGTTTTGCTAACGACAATGATAGTTCTAGATATAAAAAAATGGAAGTAGATAAATATTCGAGCCTGAGATACTTGTATTTTATTGACTTCTTGAAGGTGTCTAAGTGAGAGTTAAAATTTGAATTAAGCTCGAACTTGGGCACGAAAAGAGGATATTTATCTTGATAAATATCCTATAGTATGGTATAATTAGGGTTGAGGTAAGAGTAGTTTTGTCCTTGTACTACTCGTTGCTTTGGTAAGTATGCACCTTAAGCAAAAGGACAAAAGGAAAGGTATGTGTCTGACAATGGTTTCGACCAACAGCACCGAACTGTCCGAAGAGGCCAAGAGCGCATTCGCAACCGCGATCGACAGTGTTGCTCGCATGGTCGAGCAGGACGATGAGATGGTCGCTCAGTTGAGGAGTCAGTCGACAGATCTTCTCGTCATGGCGATTCAGGCGGTTCAGCCGGTGATTCGCTACGTGGACGCCCCGATGGTCCTTACGGAACACCCCGTCGGTCTGATGGGTAGTGAAGTGAGGAATGTCGATTGGGGCAGGGCTGCCAAGATCTGCACCGATCTTGGGTTTGGCCACTCCGGGATGGACATCTATTTGCTTCGCAATGGGGTGTTCATGCTTGGCACCGTGCCGACGAGCCAGTTCCGCATCCTTCATCTTCCCGAGCTGCTTCATGGGCGTCGGGAGACTGAGGAGCATGTCGATCTGGTCATGACTCTGATTGCGGGCCTGGCCAAGCTGTTTGCCGATGCCATCGCTAAAAGCGACGCAAGGCGAGCGAGCATGCAGGACCGCGCCACTCGTTTGGCGGCGGCGGCCTCGGCGTTCAAGACGCCAACGGCTGCGCAGGCCTAGTCCCACCCATATCCTTTCCGACCGCCCCCGAATTAAACCTCGGGGGCTTTTTTTAAGAATTTCGAGACAAACCTACGGTTTTTCTCGGGGACTTTTGACCGAGCCAAGTTTTGCAAGCAAAAATGGCCGATTCATTTCTAAAATACAAAAATTTGAAAAATTTTTTATTTTGCGGTTTGGCGTAGAATAAGTTAAATGAAGAAGTTACTTTTTATTGTTTTTGTCTTTGCTGTTTTGGGTTGTAATAGCGAAAAAATTTCAAAAAATAATTCTGATACCAAACAATCTAGTTTGCCAAAAATTGAGGTAACTAGAACGCCTAATAATAATTGTGGAGATAAAGGGTTTGTTGTTCAGTCGCCTAATTTGGATATTGGAACGAGTTTTCCAATTTATGTTGAGGGAGTAGTAGATAATCGTGAGGCAGGTGAATGTCGTTGGACAGTTTTTGAAGGGCAGGCTGGTAAGGTGGAGGCATTTGATATAGAAAACAATCTTGTTTCAGACGGAGTTCTTAAAACAGTTGAAGATTGGATGACCGATGAGCCTGTTAATTACAAGGCAATACTTAATTTGCATAAAGCACCTGTTTCGAGGGATTTGAGAATTATTGTTACAGAGGAGGATCCAAGTGGTGAGGGTATGGTTGAAAAAATAGAATTTAAGGCGATTTTAAAGTAATTTCTGAAAAAAAAAGACAGAATCCTTGCTGAAGAACAGCAAAGAGTCTGTCTAGTTGAACTGTGACGTTATGGCCCGCGGGAGATGACGAGACACGAGTTGTGTCCGCCGAATCCGAACGCGTTGCAAAGTACGTGCTCGACCTCTTCCTTGCGGATTTCGCGGTAGAGGTTGAGGTTGTTGCCAATGTCGAGGCTCGTAAGGTTGGCTGTGCCGGGCACCATATTGTGCGTGATCATCCTGATGGCGATGACTGGGGCGATCGCTCCAGCTGCGCCGATGAGGTGACCAAGCTGGCTTTTGATGCCGGCTGATGGTGGTTGAGGCGTGTCTTCGCCAAAAGCTTTTTCGACAGCTTCGGCCTCGAATTTGTCGTTGTCGGGGGTGGAAGTGCCGTGAAGCAGAATAGCAGAGATCTGCCGGGCGGTGAGACCTGAGTTGATCAGGACCTGCTCGATGGCACGCCTGGCACCTACGCCGCTAGGTTTGGTTTCGTGATAGGCGTCGTTGGTGGCTGCGTAGCCACTGACATAGCCAAGGATGGTGGCGCCACGAGCAAGTGCGTATTCTTCGGCTTCGAGAACCATACCGGCTGCGCCTTCGGCGAAGACGAAACCGCTACGCATTTTGTCGAAAGGCCGAGAGGCTTCTTCGGGACGGTCGTTGAAGTCCTTGGTCAGTGCTTGAAGGTTGCCGAATGCTGCGATGGTGTTCATGTCAGTGACGGCTTCGGAGCCGCCAGCGAGAGCAACATCGATTTCGCCCCAGGCGATGTGTTTGGCAGCCAGGCCAATGGCATCGGAGCCTGTTGCGCAGGCGCTTGAGACATTGATGACTGGACCGCAAACGCCTGTAATTTGGGCGATCTTGCCGGCTGTGGCGTTGGACATGACCTTGTAGGCCATGGCCGCTTCGACGAAGCGTGGACCTTTCTCTATCTGTTTGAGCGTGGCCTTGGTGACCTCAGTGAGACCGCCGCCGCCTGAGCCGAAGAAGACTCCGGCGCGTTCGGCTTGGTCACGGCTGATGCAGAGGCCGGCTTGTTTAGTGGCTTCAGCAATCGATGTGACGCCGTACCAGGTGACCGGATGCATCCGGTCCGGCTTTTTGCGCAAATCCAGCGGACTGGTGGGATCTGGTTCGTCGGCGCGGAGAGTGATTGGCAGGTGAACTTTGGGGTCGAAACCCTTGATTTCGCCCGCGATTTGTACCGCATGCCGCGAAGCGTCAAAGCTGGTAATGCGGGTGATGCCTGATTTGCCTGCGATGAGATTGCGCCATGTTTCGTCGACTGATAGCCCCAGAGGGGTAACAGCACCGGTTCCGGTGATGACGACTCGACGTAAGGTCATGAGCTGACTTTCCTCCCTTGTTTTTTGGCCATACCTTTTGTTGGTAAAGAGCTGGGGAATTATACTATAAGCTCATGCTAAAAGCATTCGCTTGATGCTGACGCATTAAGTCTTCGCAATAAGCTCATGCTAAAAGCATTCGCTTGATGCTGACGCATTAAGTCTTCGCAATA
>CAYROP010000006.1:0-38329 GCA_964426075.1 uncultured Gammaproteobacteria bacterium
AGCTTAGTTTTGATTTCATCAAAAACGTTCGTTCTTTCCTTCCTTTTTTATATTGTGTTTGTATTTTGATTAGGGCTAACCTGATAGGGTATGATGTGGCTGGATTTTTAATCTAATGAAAAAACAAACAAATTATATTTGCACTAACTGTGGTTACTATTCACCAGTAATGATGGGTAAGTGTCCAGAGTGTGCGGAGTGGGGTACATTTGAGTTAAAGATTCAAGAGGAAAATATAGCTAAAACAAATATTACAGCTAGTCCAATTAGTTTAACTCAGGTAAAGGAAACAGACTTAAAATTACGTCATCAAACAGGATTCGGAGAATTTGACAGAGTGTTAGGCGGAGGACTGGTAGCTGGGTCGGTTGTATTAGTTGCAGGAGATCCTGGTATAGGAAAATCAACTTTGCTCTTAGAGTCGGCTGTAAATATCGCGAAAGATAATCCTAAAAAAGAAGTTTTGTATGTATCAGGTGAAGAATCGGCTTATCAAATTAAACTCAGAAGTTCAAGGATTGCCAAGGATATTCCTGATAATTTAAAGGTTTTAGCAGAGACAGATGTAGAAGTTATTGTTTCAACAATTGAGAAATATAAATACGAATTGGTGATTGTTGATTCAATACAAACAATTCAAACCCCAAGCGTTAGTGGGTCTTGGGGAAGTTTGGTTCAGATTAGAGAATCTACCTTGAGATTTGCTAAAGTCGCAAAGTCACTTCATATTCCAATTATGATTGTGGGGCATGTTACAAAAGAGGGTGAGATAGCAGGTCCAAAAATATTGGAACATCTTGTGGATGTAGTTTTGGTTTTGGAAGGAGATCAATTTGGAATATTTCGAATACTTAGAGCTTCAAAGAATCGTTACGGTTCGACGTCAGAAGTTGGTATTTTTGAGATGAGAGACAAGGGCTTAATAGAGGTTAAAAATCCTTCGGAACTGTTTCTGTCTGAATGGAAAGATAATCTTCCTGGTTCGGTTATTTTTCCTTCGGTTCAAGGAGATCGTCCAATTTTGGTCGAAGTTCAGGCTTTGGTAACGCCAAGTTTGTTCGGTAATCCACGAAGGGTAGCGACTGGTGTAGATTACTCAAGACTACAAAATATAATTGCGGTTTTAACTAAATTTGGTAAATTACCATTAGGAACTTGTGATGTGGTGGTAAATGTGGCTGGGGGAATGAATATTAAAGAGCCGGCAATGGATTTGGCCGTAGCTGTAGCTATTTATAGTGCTGTAAAAAATAAGTCACTTAAAGAAAATACTGTCGTGTTTGGTGAATTGGGTTTGTTGGGTGAGATAAGAAGGGTTTCTTTTGATCAAAAACGGGTTGAGGAAGCAAAAAAATTGGGTTTTAATTCAATTATCCAACCTAACGGGTTAAAAAATATTATCGAAGCAATGAGAGCTTTGCAGTAATTAAATGCCAAAATTTTTAATACCCAAAAACAAATTTTTATGGTTTCTACTTACTCGTGTTTTGGGTATGGCTATTTTACTTAGCTTTGGTGGTTATCTTGCTAGGCCTGGGGTGTGGCCAGATTTTCCATTTGATCCACCAGTGTTTGCAGAAATTATTAGTGCCTTTGTTTTTGGAGCAATCGGTTTCTTTCTACCAGATTTAATTGTAATAGGCACAAAATCTGGTTTTACAAGAATTATGGATATGATTGCAGTAAGAGTTTCGGCTAGTGTAGTAAAGAGCTTGCCAAAAAGAAGAGCTCGCAAAAAAAATAAGATAAAACATGAGGCTGATTGGGTTCTGGTTGATACTTCGGCATTGATGGATTCAAGGCTAGTTCGTGTTGTAGAGGCGGGGTTTTTGAGGGGAACTTTAGTTATTTCCAAAACAATTTTGACAGAGTTGAGACACTTGGCAGACAGTAAAGAAGATTCAAAAAGAGAAAAAGGACGCAGAGCATTATCAGATCTGGCTAAGCTAAAAGATTTTAAGAGTATAAAGGTCAAGTTTGTTGACGGCTTTGTTCAAAAAGAGGCTGATGGCGGATTGATTGAGTTTGCATCAAGAAATAAGTTACCGCTTCTAACTGTCGATTTTAACCTTCTTAAGGAAGCTGAGGTAAGGGGTATTACAGTAATGTCATTTAATACTTTGGCAAATGCGGTTAAAATAGACGCTTTGCCTGGGGACAGTCTAAAGATAAAAGTTGTCCAAGTGGGATCAGTTAAAGGGCAGGGGGTAGGGTTTTTGGCTGACGGAACAATGGTTGTTGTCGAGAACGGTGAAAATTTGTTGGGTAAATCTGTCAAAATCGAGGTGAATAAGGCAATTCAAAAAGATACAGGGCGTATTATTTTTGGTTCAGTAGCTTAATTTTCTTAAACTTTAGCTTCATAGTTATACCCTCACAGAATTATTAAATAGTTATCCACAAAAACTGGTTTTAATCTTAACATTAAATTTTGTGTCTGTTTTGCTTATTGTGATAAGGTTGTTTATTAACTTGTCATAAATATAATACTATCGGTTATGCTTTTTTTATGGATAAATAGCTATAGGGCAGTAAATATGTTGACATAAAAATTATAACCGTGTAATATCAAATTACAGACTGAATGACTGTGTAACTTAAATCTCGTATAGCATGAAAGAGTTGTTTAACAGTGAATTGTCGCTGGCTTCGCTCTTTGTTTTGGACTAGTTCCAAAAGAGCTTGTGCTTAAAGCTTAGCAAGGCTTTTGTCCTAAAAAGGGCTTTGTTAGCTTTAAGCCAGGAGATAAATGATCCGCACTTTTTATTTTTAATCTTTAAGGCAAACTTTCTTGTTTAGCTGATCTAAGGCAAATTGATTAGTAGGGACGGAAAGGTTAAAGATTCGAACTAATTAGATGTAGGGAAAAATGAGCATAAAAAAGAGCATTACTACCGCAGACTGAATGAACTCGTATAGCAATGCTCTGTGAGGTGTTTTAGGGAAGCGACTTAGGGCAGCTAAGTTGCTTTCCTTGTTTATTAATGTAAATCAGAGTTTGTATTACTGTCAAGGGGTAAAATAGTTAAAATTTACCTATTTTGAAGCTAAAATCCATTTTTTGAGTAAATATTGTATACACAATATATTGCCCTATAGTATTGACTTTTTAACTAATCTTTAGTATAATGCCGTCTAGTTAAATACTATGATTAGAGCATTAGATAGTGTAGTAAATGACGAAACCGAAATTGCCCATTCGATTGGGGGATTTGTTGCAGATCCATTTGAACAGTTAACGCAAGAGGAAATAGATTTAATTGGATTGTCAGAAATTTATGACAATGCCAAAATTGATACGATTAAAGAAACTTATAATTCTAGGTTTGCTAGATCAAGAAACATTTTCAGAACATCAAAATTAAGTAATTTTTCTGAGCGTACTAAAGCTAAAGGTAAGAAAATGATCTTTAGATCTGGAACGGCTTTTGTACTAAATTATTCCGCAGATGCATTAAGTGTTGTTCCTGTTACAGTGCCGGGGGCGATAGTGGCCTCAACGGTTGCTGGTGCTTTAGGTACAGGTTATGACAGTTTTGTGAACAAACAAACTTCTCACAAACTTTTTGGTTATTCACAAACACAAGAGTTCTTGACTGCAAAATCAACTTTAGAGCCAGATTCACTAAAAGGTAGAAAAAGAGAATATAGAGATTTAATCGATAGGTTAGAGGATGCTAATTATGTTGTTCG
The DNA here is from genome assembly GCA_964426075.1 of uncultured Gammaproteobacteria bacterium. Lineage (GTDB taxonomy): Bacteria > Patescibacteriota > Microgenomatia > CAYQLK01 > CAYQLK01 > CAYQLK01. The sequence goes on from CAYROP010000006.1 coordinate 3,694, forward strand.
TGAAGATGTGGAGTTTGACTTGGCTGAAGTTAAAAAGTTAATCAGAGCTGTTGAAGATGGAATGATTTATAACGCTAGAACCTCTGTTGAGGTAAAAGTTACATCTGACAAGTCTGCAGCAAATAAGGGATGGATCGAGGTTGATGGATTGCAGGATGGTTTGGCTTATTTATATGACCAAAAAAGAAAACTAACAACTAAATTAGTTGAATTTGAGGATGATACTGAAGCTAAAAATGATATTTTACTTGGACTTTTGCCAAGAGACATAGCTAAACAAAAAGACAGGATTATTGAAGATGTAGTTGCAGAGAGAATTCAAACTCTTAAATCACGAATTAAAAGCAGGCAAAATCGAATGTGGGTCGGTGAAACTGTAGTTTCTACAGCTTTGTCAGTAACAGGTGGTTTGATTGTTGGTAAATGGTTAGAGAGAAGTTTGGGTTTGGGACAAGAGGTTGCGAGAGCGACAAAATCAAGCCTGAATCAATATTTCGAGTATAACAAAGACATATTTGTTGAAAATCCAGTTGCGTTTAAAGGCACGCTTGCAACTGTAGCTGATACCCATATTGCTGATCAAATTGACAGAGTTTTGTCTGATGAAGTAGCTAGTTTGACTAAGGAGGATTTGAGTCTTCGTGAGTTTGCTGAATTTAGAGGTCTTACTGATGGTAGTGAATTCAGAGCTTTGTACGAAGAAGAATTTTTGAATAACGCTAATGGCGAAGATATAAAATCGGTTCTTGACTTAGTAGGAGAGTCTGATTTGGACACAACACAAGGTGCACTTGATTTTGTGACGGCATCTGGATTGGATAAATATGCAGTAGATGTTGAGACTAATTTGCCGATTTTGACGATTTTTGCTGAAAAAGAAATTGTTACCGGTAGTGAAATGGTTTCTCTAATGAAAAGAAACCCTCGAGTTTTTGGCGACCTTGATCAAAGATACATTGGCGATGTTAAGTATTTTGATGCTATTTCGAGAATGCCTAAAGAAGATTTGGATAAATATATGCAAAGTTTTGGTGATTTGGAGCAAAGTAATTACACAGCTGAAGCTGCAGTTAAAAAACTTGAAATTTTAGCTGCACAAGTTGATGTTTCTTATGAAGAAAGACTTGTTAGTGTGCCGATTGTTGAAAACTATCGAGTTGTGAGTGGAGATAGTGTCTATCAAATTCTTGAAAAAAATAATATTGCTCTTGATAGCCCTGAATCAGTTAAATTTGTTTCTGATAACAGAGAATCACTGCTTCTTACTGCATCTCAATTTGGTAACGGAGATGATCTAAATCAGATGTTAGCAAAAATCGACTCAGGAGAAATGACATCAATTAGCGATGATTTAGCTTTATCTGGGAGAGCGTTGCATTGGATCAACACTGGGGATCAGTTTTCTATTCAAACTGGTTTTGAAGAAAGAGTTGAAAGAGTACAGATTGGTGAAAAACCTGCTTGGCTTACACCAATTGAAGCTCCAAAAATTACCGAAACTCCTCTTGCTGAAGCTAATTCCGAAAATATTGTCACTGCAGAAAAAATTATTGATTTGAGAAATAGTCATATTCCTGAAAGGTTGGAGATATCAAGCATTGGTTTGTCTGCGGATGTTAACGAGGTTGCTAGTTTAAGCAATGTTGATTATCCGTATTTGAGTAGAGACTTTGTTGGACATATGGCTGAAACAGGTGCAATGGGATACGACGATTGGCCGAATAAAAATATGATTATTGGTGGACATGTAAGTTATCAAGGTAACCCTGCAGTTTTTTATAACTTGCATAAAGTTCAAGGTGGGGAAGTGATCAAAATAACTGACGTGTCTGGTCGTGAGACTTTGTACAAAATCAGAAGTATGGAAATAGTTCACGAATCAGAAATAGGTCAAAGAGTTGGATTGGCTTCCAATGATGAGATATTGACTTTAATTACCTGTCAGTACAATCAAAACGAGAATAAGATTGTTGTTGTTGCAGACAAGTGGGACCCGATGGCAGCAACTACAGATGAAAACAAGCTTGCCCAGCTTCGAAGTCAGCTTGAGGCTGTAAAACAAGTTTTTGACTTCTCTGACGGATCTCCTGAATCAACAAAAACTACGAATAACATTGTTGACCTTAAGAAGTTCAGAGATCAAATTTTGGATAAAGTAGCTTAACTTTTATCTATTATATATAACCTATAGTACTTGACAAAAGGTTATTAATAATATATAATTGTTAGGCAATAATATATATTCGTTTGTAACACTAAGTTTTACTCTGATATATATTGTTGACAAAATAAAAACAGGTGTTTATTATCCTGTAGTTACAAGTTATAAAACATAAATGAAACTAAACAAAAAGGCGACATTTTTAACTTTGACCGGACTTGTTGTAATGTCTGGTATTTTTCCTATGATCGGCGGTTTCGCTGCTGGTAATCCTAATTTGACTCTTGAACAAAGAGTTAAAAACTATGGCAACGGTCACGAGTCTCTAAACGAAAGTCCGTTTAGTTTTACTAACGCCGGTGCAGTCCCAAATGATTTCATGCAATATATCGTCACACTTGAAAACTCTGGTGATGACGCTAATAACGTAAAAGTAAAAGTTAACTTGCCTGACGAAACAGTCGTAGGTAAGAAAGCTGCAGTTTATGTTGTTGGATCTGCCGGATTTGATATTGGACCAGCTGTAGTTGGTGCAACATCAATCAAATACTTCGATGATAACTCTGAAATAACTCCTGCTGGAAGTGATTCCGACGGGCGTGATGAAAGGGTAGACTCTATTGAGTTTGCTTTGGAAAAAGTTCCGTCTGGAACTGTTGGATCTAGTGATCGTGAAATCAAGATTCAATATTCCGTTAGAATGGCTAAAGATATTGGAGAATCAGTAGTAAATGATGCAAATGCATCAGTTAGCTTAACTTCAACTGAGGTTTCTAATGTTTCTGGAAACGAAGTTCACACAAAATTATCAGGTAAGCCTGAGTTTAAGGCAGCCTCTGACACCTTTAAGGTGCAAGCAGGTCCAAACGAAGAATCTGATGACTGGAAGAATGATTCAGTTGAAATTGATCCTGAGTCTGATGCTTTCTTGGGTGTTTGGGTAAAGAACTTATTCCACAACACGACTGCTAATAACCCAGTTATTGAGGTTACATGGCCACAAGAATACAAAAACGAACACACATTGACAGCTACAATTAGCGGTTCAAATGTGTCGACTGCTAGCGATACAGTTAAAGTTAAGATCAAGAACGGTCAAGTTAATAAGCTTGAAGTGATCGATGGTAGCTTGATGTATCAGAACTACAATAGTCAATCAATTGGCGCAACTATTACTAAGACTGCTAATGGTTTTAAAGTTGTAGCTAATGATTCGATTGCTGGTGGTAATGCGAATGTTACTTTGGTTAACGCTCACTTAAGAGCAGTTAAACAGGGTACAACTACACCAACACCGACTCCAACTAAAGAAAAAGTAGTTGAAAAAGAGTTCATTACTGAAAAAGTTGAAAAGAGAGTTGTGATTACAGAACTTCCTAAGACTGGACCAGAAGTATTTGGTCTAATTGGCGCAATCGGTGCAATTCCAGGCGGATTATTCTTAAGAAAGTTCAAGAGTAAAAAGAACGACTTTATCTCTTTTGGGCACGAAGTGGTCAAGAGAAACAATAAAAGAAAATAAATAATTAACTTCTAGGGTTTCACCCCTAGAAGCTGGGTGCTTCAAGTTGGGCAGGCTTGAGCATCCAGTTTGTAGGGGTGAAATAAAAAGGGTTTTTAAGAATAACTATTGACAGATAGTGTGGGAAATGTTTACGATGTGGGCAGTTCCCCTTTGGAAATAGATTCATAAAAGTCATTTTTGGTTTCAAAAAATACCTTTTCCTAAATAAATAAATGAACGAAAAAAATAATAAGTCAGGTGATGAGCCTGTGAAATCAGTAAATACTCCTGTAATTAGAACCGTGCAGTCTATGCCTCAAGCTAGAAGGGTTGTTCAGCCTATGGTAAGAAGGGTAGTTAATGGGGTTCCACAAGCTCCATCTAGTATGGGTCAGCCGGTTATGCGACCAATGTCTGGACTAAATCCTGCTGAAGAAATAAAAGGTTATCTTGATATTAGTTATAACGGCGATGGTCACGGTTTTATCAGACCAAAGTTTAGACCATCAGATAAAGATGTTTATATTGCTCCATCACAAATAAGACGACTAGGTTTAAGGCCTGGAGATTTTGTTGAGGGACAGGGTAGAGCCCCTAAGGAAAACGAGAGATATTATAGTTTGATATCAATAGATACAGTTAATGGTAATAAGTCCGAGCCTGTGAAAAAAAGGAGAAAGTTTGCTGATTTGACCGCTCTTTATCCTGACAAACAACTTGTACTCGAAACTGGCAAATCACCATTATCAACAAGAGTCATTGATTTAGTTGCACCAATTGGCAGAGGACAGAGAGGAATGATAGTTTCTCCTCCAAAAGCTGGAAAGACAACAATTTTGAAAGAAATTGCACACGGAATTACTCAAAACTACAAAGATGTACATTTAATGGCGGTGTTAATTGGTGAAAGACCTGAGGAGGTTACTGATATTACAAGATCAGTAAAAGGAGAGGTTGTTTCCAGTAACTTTGATGAACCAGCAGAAGATCAATGCAGAGTGGCTGAGATTGCCCTAGAACGTGCTAAGAGATTAGTCGAAGAAGGTAGAGATGTAGTTATACTTCTTGACTCAATTACACGTCTTGCAAGAGCGTACAACCTATCGGTTCCACCTTCGGGTAGAACATTGTCTGGTGGATTTGATCCAGCAGCCTTGTATCCTCCAAAAAGATTTTTTGGTGCGGCTAGAAATTGTGAAGAGGGGGGAAGTTTAACGGTAATTGCCACAGCGTTAGTTGATACAGGATCAAGAATGGACGATTTGATCTTTGAAGAGTTTAAAGGTACAGGTAATATGGAGCTTTCTCTCGATAGAAGAATCGCTGAGCGCAGAGTATTTCCTGCTATTGATGTTGAGAAATCAGGTACTAGACAGGAGCATTTGCTTTTTGACGAATCGACATATAAGCAAATAATTACCCTCAGGAGAATGCTGTCTGTACTAAATGACGAAGAGAGAACCTCGGTTTTGGTTGAGAGACTGGCAAAAACTAGTGATAACAAAGAATTTTTGAACGGATTACCAAATTCTGAAGGAAAATAATTTTTTCTTTTTTCTTATTTTTCTAAATTATGAATAGATTGACTTTAGCCTATTAGATTAGGTTTTTCTCATAAAATTATGCGTTAGCAGAGGGGTGTGCAAAATTGACAATATGTTCGATTTTTGTTAAAAGTGTGCAGAAATTTCTTTTACTTAAAACTCATGCATAAAAGAGAATTATCGAATTGGGATCTACTTATTCTTTATTTTAAAAGCCTTAAGAGGTGGTTTTTTACGCGTACACACACATCAGGAATGTTGTTTGAAAATAGAAAGTCTTCACTAGTTGATCTGCTTTTATGGAAGAGAGGTAAGTATGGGAGATATGCTGTGCATTTTGGGGTATTTATGCTTATTTTGGTTAGTATTGTATCTAGTGGAATTGTTGGTAATGCTCAGATTGTGTCTGGATCTTATCCTGGAATTCCGGTAAATCCATTAGTTTCTGCTGCATCACAAGATGAGGTTGAGGTTCAGGCTGTAGCTGAACAGCTTAATCCGGTGACGATTATTTCAGAGAAGCCAAGAGATAAAGTGATTGAACACGAAGTGTTGTCGGGTGAAACATTAAGTAAAATTGCCGAGAAGTATGGTGTTTCAGTTGAAACGATTAAGTGGGAGAATAATATTCAAAGCGATTCTGCACTAAAAACAGGAACGAAAGTGAGAATTCTTCCGGTATCGGGTATTGCACACAAGATAAAAGAGGGTGATACGATCTATTCTGTTGCAAAGAAGTATAAAGCTGAAGCTCAGGCTGTTTTGGATTTTCCTTTCAATAACATCGGAGACAACTTAGCTTTAAGTGTTGGCGATACTTTGATCGTGCCTGACGGTACGCCTGTTGAAGCTCCAAAATCTAGGCCAACGCAGTATTTGGCCAGCAAAGACGCAAATCTTCCACCAATTGCTGGCGGAGGGCAATTCGTTATGCCGACGACCGGAGGATTTTCTCAATACTATTCTTGGTATCACCCTGGTGTTGATATCGCTAATCGAGCTTCACCTCAGGTTCAGGCTGCTGATGGAGGTAAGGTTATTGTTGCTGGTTTTGTTGATAGCTCAGGTTACGGAAATAGAGTCATAATCGATCATGGAAACGGTTATCAAACTTTGTATGCACACTTGTCTGCAAATTATGTTTCGGTTGGACAAAGTGTGGCTAAGGGGCAAGTTATTGGACAAATGGGTTCGACTGGTCGTTCCACGGGTACACATCTTCACTTTGAAATTAGAAACAATGGTAGACAGCTAAACCCTCTATCATTTGTTAAATAAAAAATTTAGATTCGAAAAAGATTATGGTAGATGAGGTTCAGGTATTATTCAAAGCTGGTAGTGGAGGATCAGGTATTGTTTCGTTTAGACACGAAAAATATATTCCAAAAGGTGGTCCTGATGGCGGAGACGGCGGAGACGGCGGAGATGTGATTTTGGTTTCAAGTGATGATTTACATGGATTGTCAAATTACCGCTTTAAAAAACAGTTTCAAGCGGAGAGTGGTGTAAAGGGTGGTGAAATGAATAAAACTGGTAAAAATGGCCAAGATTTGGTTCTGAAAGTACCAGTTGGAACGGTTGTTAAAGCATTAGATGGGGGAGTTATTTTTGATTTTGATAAGAAAGATTTAGAGTGTGTGATTTGCCGAGGGGGTAAGGGTGGCAAGGGTAATTCTAGGTTCAAATCTTCAGTTAATACAACTCCGAGACAGTTTACTTATGGTGAGGAAGGCGAGGTTTTGGAAGTTAGACTAGATTTGGAGTTAATTGCAGATGTTGGGCTAGTGGGTTTTCCTAGTGCTGGTAAGTCTAGTTTGATTAACAAAATAACCTCAGCAGGTTCAAAAATTGGTGATTATCCATTTACAACATTGGAGCCTGTTTTGGGTGTGATGATGTATAAGGGTAAAAAAGTGACAATAGCTGATATGCCGGGAATTATTGAAGGGGCGTCAGATGGTAAGGGTTTGGGTGAAAAATTTCTAAAACATATTCAAAGAACAAAGGCAATTATTTATGTAATTGATATAAATAATGATGATACAAAGTCATATTTTGATATATTAAGAAACGAATTGATGCAATATTCAAAAAATATTAATGAGAAAAAGTTTTTGATAGTTCTGAATAAAATTGACTTGGTTGATGAGAGGATTGTGAAGGCAAGGATAGGGATATTTAAGAAATTAAAAGGTGATGTAATAGCAGTATCCGTAAAAGATGACAAAGGTATCGAAGAATTGAAAGATAAGATCGTTGAGTTAGTGTTTGGGTAGAAATTGTTTTTCCTTAATTGTTTTGATGGTAGAGAATTAGGGTGTTAATTATGTAAAATTGCCGTTTGTTAGTGGTTATTTATTTAGGGCCCATAGCTCAGTTGGTAGAGCGCTTCCATGGCATGGAAGAAGTCAGGAGTTCGAGTCTCCTTGGGTCCACAGAATGAAAACTGAATTTGTAAAACTTGTGGTGTTTGTGCCTACTTCACATAGTGATTTGGTTCGTCAAGCACTTGGTGAAGCTGGAGCTGGGAAGATTGGAAACTATGATTTTTGTTCCTTTTCTTCTATTGGTGTGGGTCGGTTCTGTGGGAATGAAAAGAGTAATCCTGTAATTGGTCAATCTGAGAAGTATGAAATGGTGGAAGAGGAAAGAATTGAAGTTGTTGTTCCTATGGCAATTTTGAAGGTAGTAATTGCGAGTATGAAGCGCGTGCATCCTTATGAAGAAGTTGCTTTTGATGTTTATCCACTGGAAAATATATAGACATTGTTAGATTTCTAAACTATTGTCTGCTTGATTAACTATTAGATAATTTACTGTTAGATCTTGAGATTGTATTTGAGCTAATTTAACCCTGAACCCGACGCCGGAGATTTTCTCTGTGACGCTAACAGCAACAGGTAATTCACCCTCAACTGTAAGTAGAATGATCGAATTTTCGGTAACAGCTGTTGTTTCTATGTCGAATAGGTCATATCCGCTGGTTAATAAAGTATTTCCAGTAATGCGGTTAAGTGGATTCGTTTCATCTTCTTTAACAGTAATTGAGCTAACTGTGAGATCTTTAGCTTCGAGTTTAGCGATTTTTACTAAGCCTTCGGTGTCGATTACAAGTGAACCTCTTAGTAAGTCTAGACCTCCAGAGGTTGGCAGGTTTTGTAGGTATAGAGTGCCAGCGAGAACATTTAGCTGACTACCAAGCCCATCTGAGGTTGTGTCTAGGGTAAATATTCCGTCTTGACTGAAGCTTCCCGCAACATTGGTGTTACTGAGTGAAACGGAGTTGAGGAATTCAACTTCGTCCTTGAATGTAGCTTGTTGTTCGACAGTGAGATTAATTACAGTTAGGTCTTGAGGTTCTTGAGTTTCAAGTTCAGCTGATTGGCTGGATTCTGGTTGAGCACTTTCGGTTGCGCCAAGGACGGCGGACGAGGAGGCAATCGCGTCAGTAATCATTTTATCTATCTCTTCTCGGGTAATTGGGCCTTGAGCTTCAGGTTGAGGGTTATCAAGATTATCTTCTGTGTTTTCTGCACCTTCGACACTACCGTCAATACCGATTAAGAGTTTAAGGTTTTCTTCAGTTAGTGTGGTTTGTCCAATTGTTATTGACTCGTTAGCAATTAGGTTAGTTGCTTCGATAATGTCTTGAATTTGAGTTAGTTCTGAAATTGTTTCTTCTTCGGTAAACTCTGTTTCATCTGTAGTGGAGTAGTTGGGAGCTTCACCTGGAACAAACCCTCTTCCATCTTGTTTATTGGCAATGTTGCCCCATTTTTCGTGATCGAATCGTGGGGCAGTGAGTCGGTATGAGACTTCACAGTTACAGTTGCCAAAGATAGTAAGGCGGTTGTTAGCTGGGTCTCTTTCATACCAAACTTTAGCACGACTGTCGTTGGCACTAAGAAGTACGACTAAGTCTTTCATATTTTGACCAAAGTCAGTAATTCGGTAGAAGAGTCCAAGATCGCTAGAGGTTTCTAACTCTGGGAAATTAATTTGGTAGGAAAAATTACCGGTTGAACCTTCTGGACGAGTAAGGTTAGCAACGCCTGTTGTTTCTTCTTTTTGTCCGGTCATAGAGGCAACATAGGTAGCGTATTTGGTGCCATCAATAAAATATGGAGGGTCAATTGTTCCAAAGTCGACTTTAAGTGTCCCATCACCAAAGTTGATTTCACCATTGGTTGGGTCATTGCTTTGAATAACAGAACCGTTAGTTAATGTGATTGTTGAGGCTATAGGTGATGTTTCCAGGACAAAATGACTGTCTTCTGTTGCGCTATTGTTGTTGCGTCCACCGAGATAGGTTGCGCCAGTATCTCTAACCCATCCCCAAGCTGAGGACGTTGTGGTGGTACAGCTAGCACCGACTCCGTTGTTTTGTCCGGCAACTTGAAGAACATATTTTGATCCGGCTTGAACTAGTACTGGAGTAGTTAATACAAACCTTGCCCAAGTGACTGAAGTACCGATGTTTAGGGTTTGAAAAGGTCCAGCTAGTAGTGTTCCTGCGCCGTCCGAGCCGTTTTCGTCGTAGATACATACGGAAGCTTCTTCTGTTGCACCTGCCATACTCATTTTTACGTGAACTGTAGATAGATAGATATCAGCTGCAGGAGTAAATGATTGTGTTTTAACAGCAGTTGATGAGTTGACAGTAGTTGAGCTACTGAAGAATCCATGGTTTGTGTTTTTGGTGGCTTCCATTGTGAACAGATAGTCTGTAGAAGCGCTTGCTTCTGATCGACCACCTGAGTATATATCGGAAGCAGAAACTGCCCACTGCCAGTTGCTTGAAGTGGTGGTTGTACAGCCTGCACCAACTCCATTGTTTTGGAGGGCAATTCTAAGAACATATTTATTATTTCCAAGTAATGGAACGGCATTGTTAAATGAGAATCTGACATGACTAATGCTTGAGGCGATATTAAGCGTTTGATTAGACATTGCGATTAATGTGCCAGGTGCGTCAGCGTTATTGTCGTAGATGCAAGCGACTGCTTCTTCTGTGCCGTTGGTCGAGAGGATTTTGGCAACAACAGCTGTGACCGACATTGAAGTGTCAGGAGTGAATGATTGATATTTGTCTGTAGTGTCGTTGGTACCGGTAGTGGCTGAGTTAACAATGGCAACACCTGTTGCTGAGATATCAGCGTAAACGGCTCCGTTAGCTGAAAATATTTCGCCACCGTCTGAGTTGGCAGTGTCAAGGATTCTTAATAAGTTGTTTGTGCCATCTCTAAAATTAAAAATGCCATTGTTTGCTACATCAATATTAAGTGTAGAAGAGGTGGTTGTAATATCTCCTCCGTTAATTGCAATATCATTTGCAGTGGTTATGAGTCCGGCTGTGGAAATACTCCAGCTGTCATCAGTTAGTGAGAGGTTGGTAGTGCTGGCTGAGCCAATGGTGATAGTGTTGGCTACGGCGCCAGTTCCGATTTGGACTGTTTTTGCATTAGTGGCGCCAGTAGCAATTTGCACTGTGGTAGCTCCAGTGCCAGAGCCGATTGCAACGGTGTTTGTAGCGCTGGATTGGCCTAAAGTTAGTAATCCTGTTTGAGCAGTTCCACCGATGGTCATAGTGCCAGTTGTAGTGCTGGCACCAACGGTATATGTGGTTCCAGCGACACCATCGAGTGTGAAGTTACCGCTGCCTGCTCTAAGGTTGAGTGCGTTTGCACCTGAAGTATTGCCGATTGTGATTGTGCCGGTGTATGAGCTTGTACCAAGGTTAATCGCTGTTGAACCTGAAGTGTTAATGTCGAATGTGCCTGTAGAAGTAACACCGGTAGCACCTGTGATGGCACCAGTGCCAGAGATGTCAATCGAGGCTGTGTTGAGGAAGTTTGATACAGTTCCAGATATTTCGATAGCGTCTGTTAGGGTACCTGCGGTATTGGTAATCATCAATGCATTACTTAGGTTGCTGGAGGCTGCATTATTTTCGATAAAAATACCGTTTGTTACTGTTTCTGGAGTTTTGAGGTTTTCTACTTTAAACAAAGTATCAAATGCTCCAGTTGTACCAGTATCAGCTTGTGTAATAAGAACTCCATTTAGTGTTCCTGTTGCGCCTGTACCACTCGGGGTAAGAGTGTAGGTGTAGCCAGTAGCGGTGGCATCAGTCGTTGGGGTAAAGTTTTGAGCCCAAGTGAAAGTTGCTTGGTTAAGAGTTAAGTTAGCATCAAGATCGAGTGTGTCTTGGAAATCAACAAAGTCAAGTGCATCTGAAGTGCCTGAAGCGAGACAGTTGCCGTAGACTGGCTGGTTGCCTGTGCCATTACTTTTTAAACAATCACCTACGGTAGCGCTAGGGTTAACTTGGTTTAGTACTCCACCAGAGGCGATTGTTACTACTGAACCTACAGTGCTAAGGGCAGAAAAGGTAATGGTACCTGATGAACTTAAGCCAGTTAATGAAGCTACGCCAGGTCCGGTTATGCTCCAGTTAGCATCAGATATGGCTACGTTTGCGCTACCGTTACCAATTGTAGCTGTACCGGAGTATGATCCAGTACCGATATTTATCGCAGTGGAACCTGAAGTGTTAATGTCGAATGTGCCTGTAGAAGTAACGCCGGTAGCACCTGTGATGGCACCAGTACCAGAAATATCGATAGATCCAGTATTGAGTATGTTTGTTACAGTTCCTGATATTTCGATAGCGTCTGTTAGGGTACCTGCGGTGTTGGCGATGTTAATTGCGTTACTGAGCGTACCTGAGGCGGCGTTGTTCTCAATGTAAAGCCCGTTAGTGGTTGTTTCCGGAGTTTTGAGGTTTTCGAGTTTCATTAGCGAGTCAAATACTCCAGTGTTGGCATTATCAGATTGGGATATTACAAAACCTTGGAGAGTGCCAGAAGATCCTGTACCTGTTGGATTGAGAGTGAGTGTTGTGGCGTTAATAGTTGCGTCTGAGGTTGGAGTGTTGGTGATTTGAATATTTGATCCTGATCCGTTTGTGATTATTACGTCGCCTGTGGTGTCTGGAGCAATTGTTAGCGAACCAGCACTATTAGTGCCAATTGTGGCAGCACCGCTGAAAATGAGGTTACCCGAAGCATCTAAGACTGGTACTTGGTTGATATCAGGGGTTTGAGAAGGAAAATAGCCAGCTAAAGCGTCAGCGTTAAGCGCATAAGCACTAGAAACAATTCGTTGTCTTGGTGTCATTTCAGAATCAGCACCAACAGTTACACCCAGGTACAATGTGGCATTCTCACTAAATAGAGTGCTAGGAATTGCAGTATCTGAAGCTCCAGTGTCACCGAGTAAGACTGAGAAGATACCGTTTGAGTCAGGGGTAATATTCCAAGTTTTGGAGGTCCATTGTGCACTTCCACCTGAGGAGACTGTGTAGATTTTGAATACGAAGTCGGTAGCTGAGGTAATAGGTGAGCCTGACGAGTTGGTAATTCTACCCTGAAAGGAAAGAATTCTTGGTGGGGCAACAGCGGCAAGAACTTGGCCTTCGAGTGGGGAAGGTTGAGGTGTTTCGAGGCTAATTTGTGTTTGGTTAGGGGTGAGCATGAATGTTGATCCGGAAATAACTAGAGCCATTGTGGCGAGCCCAAGGAATATTCTTTGAGAAAGGTGAAGTTTGGATTTTTTGGGGAGGGATTTTTGTGGTAAGCCGAGAAGGTCGGTTAGTGGTTTATACGAGAAACCCCATTTTTTAAGCTTTTCCAACTCTTGAGAAAGAGCAAGAAGGCTGACAGCAGCTCCGACTGTCTGCGTCTCGGAGCTGCTTGGTTTCTCTGTGGTGTTGTTTGCCTCAACACCGGCTGAATTATTAACTACCTGCTCTACAGTATGGTTTGCCAGGTGTGAGAACCCGTTTGCCTCAAACCATTTTGAGAGGGATTTTAGAAATTTGATTTGTCTTGCGAGAGTAGATTTAGCAAATTTAGTTTGAACATCTTTGTGATAAAGCTCAATTGTGTCTGTGTCTAGTTTTGGGTAGTTGGTTCGATTTTGCCTAATTGACCAGATTACGAATTTTTTTAAGTCGGATCGATAATTACTATAAGTTGATTTGGATGTGGATGAGAGAGCGAGGGTTTCGAAGTAACCTTTGGAAGCGTTGAGTATACCAAGAGCAAACTCTTTTTTAGAGTTTTGGACAGGTTTATTTATAGTGCTGGCAGGTATCTTAAGGCCTGAGGCAAACAGGACTTTTTTCATTATCAATTGATTTTGAAGCTAGTTATAACTCTAAAAGGCAAATTTTAGATACGATTTATAACTGTCTATAACTCCAGTTTATGAGGCTAAAATAAAACTTGCAACAGGCAGTTTTGAATTAAAATAAAATGGATAAATTTTGTTTACAAATTTGATATTTTCTTAAAAAAACTATCGGATATTATTACGTGTTAATCTTTTTGTGAAACTTATCCAATGTTGATAGTAGCTTACTAAATAAATTGTTGAAAGTTGGATCACTAGTTAGTGTGAATTACGGGAATATCTCAATATTTTGAGTAGTTATTTTTTTGAAATTAATGGAAAACCTGGTGTCAAGATCGATTGTTTTGATACTTAAAAATATCTGTTTGATATAGTTAGTATAACCATTTAACTTGAAAATAATCAGTCTAACCTTTTTTCTTGAAGGCTTTGAATTTGGCAATACCGAGGTAAACTATTATTAATGAGAGCATACCGATAATTATTCCTGACAAGAAGTGGTTATTTTGAATTGCGAATAATAGTTTGAGTGGTGCATTAAGTAAGGTGGTTGGTGACTCTGGATTAAGTAAGCGGTAGAGAGCAATTTGTTGTTCTTCTAATTCGTCTATTTTGTCAATTATTTCCTTTTTTTCGGGCGGAGTTAACGGTTTGCCTTTAGTTGGTGTTGGTATCGCAGTCGGTGTCGGTGTAGGGGTGCTGGTGGGGCCAGGTGTGGGTGTAGATGTTGGTCCGGGAGTTGGTGTTGCTGTTGCTCCAGGTATTGGACTGGGTGTTGGAGTCGGTGTGGGTGTTGGGGTTGGTGTAGGACAGTAATCGATACAAGCAGTAGTGTTAACATCTTCAGCAAGGACTTCTGTTTGGATCATAAACAGGAATGTTAGGGATAGTAGCGAAATGGTTAGTTTAGGCAGCATTTGGGCAATATTATACTGCATAGTTTATGCTCGTATTTCACCAAAATAATTAGAATTATGGTCAAAAAAAACACTCCCCGAGTGCAGGAGTGCTTTATGATGAACCGAACCGAACCGAACCGAACCGAACCGAACCGAACCGAACCGAACCGAACCGAACCGAACTAAAAATATGGAACAAATTACAAGTGCAAGGCAGTAGATGTTTAAGACGTTACTTCTTCTTTTGAATCTCTGCAATAATCTTGCGGCGGTATGCTCTTAGTGCAAGCACTATCAGCATAACGACTACCGCGATTGCAAGCCCAGCAACCGATAGGGCCTTCCAAGGAATGATCCAAAATGAAGTGCTTGAACTTACAATGTCGTTTTTGAGTCCGTAGCTAGCAATAACTTCTACGGTGTATTTTCCAAAGCCAAATTCAGGATTGAATTTGCCAACGAAACTTCTGACTGCTCCAGGTAGAACTGAAAGAGCAGAGTTGTTAAATGATTCTCTAGAAACTTCGTTGCCGAACATATTGCGGACAATGATGTCTCCAGCGGGTGTTAAGTGAACAGAACCTGAGTTTTCAAGTCTGGCTTCGATGCTGACTGGTCCAGATTCGTATATTGACTTGTCTGTTTTTATGCTGGAAACAGAGAGTGCTTCTTCTACATCTCCGGAAACTCTAACTAGGACGACTGGACCTGTTCTAGTAATAACTTTTGATCCGGTTCCAGCAGCTTTTTCAGGAGGGGTGGTGGTAATAAAAACAGCACCGAAATGTCCACCTGGTTCAGCATCTTTTGGTACAGCAATTGAAAAACTAAAAGCTTCTGATGATTTTGGATCAATAGTAACTTGAGTTTTTGACGCTCTAATCCAACTTGCTAATGCGTATTGGTTGTTAAGAGGTGATTCAGAAAATATTGCATCACCGTTTTCGTTGATCGTTTCGATATCAGCAAGGGTTACATAGTAGGTAAGTGGATCATCAGATTTGTTATCAATAACCACTTGATGATTACTTGTTTGCCCTGGATCTAGGTTAAGATCGAATTTGATCGGTGAGAAGGTGATATTGGTTTCAGCAACCTGTTGTTGTGCAGATTGAGGTTGAGCGGAAGGAGTGGATGGGCTTGGTACTCCGATTGGTGTTAATGAATTATTTTCTGATTTAAGTGGTTGAGAAGAAGGGTTGTTTTGGGCAAGTACTGGTGAAGTAGCAAGTGAAACTATTAAAGCGGACGAAGCCAAGGTTATGGCTAGTTTTTTGGGCAGATTCATATTTGTTTTTCTAATTATATATATAAAAATTATTAATTAAAAGATACCATAACTTGTATAGGTTAGGGTATTGGTGTAAGTACCGGCAGGCTGGGTACCGGTAATTTCTATTGAATATCCAATATCTGCAGTTCCACCAGCTCCGGCACCGTTGACTGGGCCGCTTGCATCAAATATTTTATAAGAAGTTGTGCCGGTAAAGCCTCCGAATAGTGTTCCTGTTGAGTCAAAAGCCGAACCAGAGACAGTGTCGGTGGAAGTGAAGCCAAAGTGACCAGCCGAGGTTGGTGTTGACCAAGTGGCTTCGGAGTTAAGAGCTGGGGGTGTACCGTCATCAAAAGAGTTGATGGTGTCAGCGGTACCGTTGGTTAGGTTAGCGGATTGTCTAACAGAAGTATTGTGTCCATTAGACGCATTAGTAGAAACAGTTAGAGTGTGGCAGTGAGTGTATTGAGTACCGGTTGATAGGGCAACACCGTTATTGAAGTTAATTGATGAGGCAGTTGTTCCGCTAGACTCACAAGTGTCACCACCAGAACCAATAGTACCTGAGGTCTTAGCGGCGATTGTGAAATCATAAGTGGCGTTAATTGTGGCTGAAACAGTAACTTGATCTTCAGTGAGAACATCAACTGCAACATTGGAAGAATCTTCATATGTGCCATCGTTGTTGGCGTCTGTTTCAACCGTTATGACATATGTAGCTGCGGCAGGGTTGGTACTAGCAGGAACGGTGAAGGTAACAATATCGCCAGCGTCACAGCTGGTAACAGAGGTAATTGAGCTTACAAAAGGACTAGAACCACCAAAAACTCCAGCAGTACCAGTACATGATCCGTTACCGCTAAAAGTAGGTGTTAATGAACCAAACGAAAAGCTTGCTGTAGTTAGTTTAACTCTAGATGTTGAGCCAAGAGTAGAAGCAAGAGTAAATGTAAAAGTGTGAGTAGAAGAAACACCGGTTTTAAGCCTCGACATATTATCGGAAACGTCTACAAGTGCAGCGGCATTAGCAGTTTTTGGAGGAACCAGAGTGAGTAGGATGCTGATAATTGGAAGGAGAGAGAGAAGGGAAAGTTTAGAAATTTTCATAGCCTAAAAAATACCGTAACTTGTGTAGGTAAGAGTGTTGGTGTAAGTACCAGGCTCCTGTGTACCAAGGATTTCGATTGAGTAACCAACATTACTAGCAAAGTTACTAACAGCAGCTGATTCGTCTTGGATTTTGTATGCAGTGGTACCGGTGAAACCAGCATAGGCTGTACCAACAGACGAGAATGATGAGCCACCCCAAGTATCACTGGAAGCAAAGCCGAAGTGACCAGCAGAGGTTGGTGAAGACCAGCTTGTTTCTGAACCAACTGAAGGTGGTGTACCATCATCAAAAGAGTTGATGGTGTCAGATGTTCCGTTAGTTAGGTTAGCTGATTGAGCAACGAAGCTTCTAAAACCAGCCGTAGCATTTGTAGAAACGGTCAGGGTGTGACAGTGGGTGTATTGAGTTGAAGTTGAAAGGTTAACTCCATTATTAAAGTTAATTGAAGAGGCTGTAGTTCCTGATGATTCACAGCTGTCACCACCAGAACCAACAGTACCTGTAGTTTTGGCTGTAACTGCAAAGTCAAAAGTAGCTCCAATTGAAGCAGAAACAGTAACTTGATCTTCGCTTAAGATGTCGACGGCGACATTAGAAGAGTCACCATCTGTGTAGGTACCATCGTTGTTAGGGTCTGTTTCGACAACGAAGACATATGTAGCAGCTGCTGGGTTGGTAATAGCGGAAGTAGTAAGGGTGACAACATCTCCTGATCCACACCCAGAAACAGAAGTGAGGTTGGTAACATTTGATGACCATGCGCCAGTGGTGGCTGAACAACCACCGGTTGCAGAGAATCCTGGAGTGCCAGTATAAGAGAAGTTAGCTTGGGTGATTCTTATTTTGGCTGAGGCACCAAGTGTGGTAGCTAAGGTAAAGGTCCAAGTGTGTGTGGCGGAAACACCGGTTTTTTGTCGAGAAAGAGCATTGCTTACGCTTGTAAGTGAGGCGGCGGAAGTTTGTTGTGGTCTAAGTGTGACTAAAAAGGTCGAAAGAACAACCGCAATAAGGCAGAGTACCGATATTCTTTTAACGGTTTTGGTTGTTTGGCGCAGTCGCATTCTTAATATAAAAAGATGTTATCCCAATCATTACAACAAGCTATAACTTTGTCAACAACTTGTTTGATTAAGGTAGGCTATTTTGGCTTAAAAAATACCGTAACTAGTGTAGGTAAGAGTGTTGGTGTAAGTACCAGGCTCCTGTGTACCAAGGATTTCGACCGAGTAGCCAACGTTACTGGCAAAAGCGCTAACAGCAGCTGATTCGTCCTGGATCTTGTATGCGGTAGTACCAGTGAAACCAGCGTAATTTGTACCGACTGAGGAGAATGATGAACCACCCCATGTGTCAGTTGAGGCAAATCCAAAGTGACCATCAGAGGTTGGTGTTGACCATGAGGTTTCAGAACCAACTGAAGGTGGAGTACCATCATCAAAAGAGTTGATGGTGTCCGAAGTACCGTTGGTTAGGTTAGCTGATTGAGCAACAAAACTCCTAAAGCCTCCTGTAGCGTTAGTGGAAACAGTCAGAGTATGGCAGTGAGTGTATTGAGTTGAGGTAGAAAGGTTAACACCGTTGTTGAAGTTAATACTGGAAGCTGTAGTTCCTGATGATTCACAAGAATCACCACCAGAGCCAACAGTACCAGTTGTTTTGGCAGAAACAGCAAAGTCAAAAGTAGCTCCGATCGAAGCTGAAACAGTAACTTGGTCTTCAGAGAGTACATCAACTGCGACATTAGATATATCTTCGTAAGTACCATCGTTGTTAGCGTCTGTTTCAACTACGATGACATACGTGTTGGCAGCCGGATTAGTGCTAGCAGGAACAGTGAAGGTAACAGTATCACCAGCATCACAACTTGAAACAGAGGTAATTGAACTGACAAAAGGGCTAGAACCACCAAAAACTCCAGCAGTACCAGTACAAGAGTTGTTACCACTAAAAGTAGGTGTTAATGAACCAAACGAAAAGCTTGCTGTAGTTAGTTTAACTCTAGATGTTGAGCCAAGAGTAGAAGCAAGAGTAAATGTAAAAGTGTGAGTAGATGAAACACCGGTTTTTTGTCTGGACATTACATCAGTTACATCGACTAATGAGGCGGCGTTTATGGTTTTGCTAGCGAAAAGAACAAAATTAGGGAGACCTATTAAAAGGGCAAGAACGAAAAGGAGCAGTTTTTTGAACTTATTCGTATGAGCTAACATTATTGTTCTTATCATCACAAAAAATATCTTTAGTTGTCAATTGGCTTTTTGGATTTTTTGAAGACTTTGAAACTCAGAATGATTGCAGTTAGTAATAGTATGAATGTAATTAGCGGATAAGCAATGTATCCAAGTGAGGGAATAATATAAATTGTGAATTCTTGAGAAGTATATTTAACACCGTTGTCTCCCGACACAGTAGCGCTGGCTTTATAAATACCTGGATTAATGTCTGTTATATAAATCGCTGGAGGGGTATTTTTTTCAAGTGAGGTTGTCATCTCTCTAACTGCACCAGCAAGGATATTTTGGGGAATAATTGGGATTATTTTGATGTTTTTAGTATCAATTAATGGAGTAAGGGTAATTGCACCTTCTATGGTTTGAAATTTATTAAGATTGTTTTGAATAGTAAGGGATAGTTGACCATTGTTAATTGATTGTATTTTTTCACCATTAAGCGTGATTTTGATATCACCCTCTATTTTTTTCTTATCAAATAGTGAAAGTATTACATTTGATGCTACGGCTGGTTGGATTGTGGCGGAGGTTTTTTTGGGATCAGGTTCAGGCAAAATGGGAGAGGCAAGAATGGCAAAGTAAAAATCTTGTTCTTCGATTGTTTCTGGAACATTGATTCGAAATCCAATTATTTGATCTTCACGACTTGTTGATTTGGTGGTTTCTGGGAAAAATTGCACCCATTTATTAATAGGATAGTTGGGATTATCTGGTAAAAGTTTGATTAGTCCTTGGGTGCCGTCGGCTTCGAATTGGCGAATACTAAATTTATAAGTTGAACCAGTATCGGCTGAGAACTTAAATGTTCCATTAATACCATTGCCTGGTTTGCCTTTTATTTCGAAATGAGAGGGTTCGATTGCTACAGTTGCAGCATTAGCTACTTTATATATGGATAAAAATAGTATAAAAGTAAAAAGAAAGGCGGCGACTCTTTTCATTGGTTGTATTTTAGCTTAGTAGATTCCGGTTAGGATATAGGTGACTTTTGTTTCGTAGTTACCAGCTTCTTGGGCGGCACTTACATTGACTTTGTAAGTAACAGTTATTTCACTATCACTTGTTGTACCGGCGTTTGACATAACTGCGACAGGATTTTCAGCAAAGGCAAGGTCGGCAAAGTGTCGGTAGTTGGAAGTAAATGCGGCATCTGTGCCTGTGACATTGGCTAAGGTATATCCAAAACCATAAATAGAGTTGGATGTCCAAGCAGCCGCTGTGGTGTGTGTGATAGTTCCGGAGTCACCAAGTGTGTCAGGAATATAAAAACCGGCGTAGCTTGTGTTAGCAAGACGGGTGACTTCTTGAGCGGTAACTTGATACCCCCCAGGAGCGTCAGAGACTACTTGCAAGTTGTGATTGCCGGTAGATGGAGATCCTGGGGTAAGTGTGCCAAAGGCAATTGTGGTGGATGAAATGGTTAATTCAAGTCTGTTACTGCCAATATTCCAATACTGGAATCCAGAACCTAGATCGTAGTTAGTTGACTCTCCTGGGCCAGCAGCTAAAACACCTCCAGTATCGGTAAGTGTGTAATTTGTGGAGGTTTTTCTATCACCGAAACTGCCAAAGGCACCGTCCATTTCAAAATTGGTTGAAGTTAGTTTACCTGAACCGGCTGGTGGGGGGTCGGCTGTGGTATTAGCGGTATCACTACCTGTATCTGTGCCATCGTTAGCGTCGACGTAGTTTAGAGTTATTATGTCATCAAGAATCATTTCAATATTATTGTTTGAGGTTACATAAGTTCCCCATGCAGAGGTGATACTGCCACGGAAAATTGCTGTACTGTTTCCGGTTTCGGTTAAGATTTTGGTTTCTGAATCTCCGGCGGTTGTGGTGAGTGTGACTGATAATGTTTCGGCGCTGCCTCCGTTTAGATTAACTGAAACATCAGTAACTGTCATATAGATTGTATCTCCTTGAGCAAAGTTGTTATCTTCAACATAACCACTGTCGGTTAAAAGGACGGTATTGGAATCGTAGTTGAAGTCGCCAGCGTTAGTCATTAAGCCGCCGTTGTTACAGACAGTTCCAACGACATCAAGACTGAAGCTGTCGAGGTCGTATGTGCCGGTTACGATACAAAAGTTTTCGTTGACTGTGGTGTTAACTTGTTGAGTGAAAGTATCAGTATTACCGTCGTCTGAGTCGATAGTAAGGTTGCGCCATGTATAGTTGGGGATGTTATAGATGTCGGCAACTGTATCATTGTCTCCAACAAATATTACATATGAACCAGCTGAAAGAGTAGGTGTGGTTGGTAGCTCGTTACCTTCCATTTGAAGTGTATCAGTGACAGTAAATGTTGAACCACAGTTAAAGTCATAAGAGTTAAGGAAGAATATGCCATCAGTAATTGTACAGGTTGAGCCGGTTGTGAAATCAGTTACCATTTGTGCAGTTCCAGAGCTTTTGTTAACAGTAAACACACCGGACATAGTACCTGCGTTTTGGGTTATGTTTTGAGTACTGGCAGTACCGCCCATTGACAGGGTAAGGTTGGCACCACCAAAGGTATCTGTAGTACTCATTGAGAAATCACCCTGAACAGTCATAGTATAGGCTGAACCAGGGTTGGAAAAAGCACCATCGGTGCGAGTGAAATCATCAGTGATTGTACAAGTACTGGCCAGAGTTAGTGTTGAGCCAGCGTTGGTCATATTTTGTTCAACTGCACCGGTAATTGTGCCGCCTTCACAATCTAGTGTGGAGTCAGTGTCAACACCACCGTCTTCAAAGACCAAAGTATTTCCAGCAACAACTAGTGTTCCGCCAGAATCTTTAAGAACACTTCCACGGGTGGTAATTGTGGTTCCGGTCATGGAGCCATTTACTGTGATTGATCCGTAAGTTGTGACACTTGCTACCATCGTAATTACACAACTTGCACTTAATGTAAAGTCCGCACCTTGGACGGTTTTGGCAATATCGTGGGTTCCTGCAAGCGTTGTTGAACAGGTTAGAGTAGAGTCGTCGGTGGTATCGGAACCATCAAAAGTTAAGGTTTTACCACTGAGGTTAAAGGTGGTTCCAGTAGTATGAGTGTAGTCCTTTTCTAAGGTAATTATTGTTCCGGAGTAGGTCATTGTGGCAGAGGCGCCGTTAGTTAGACTTCCGCCGTTACCCGAAGTGGAGTCGAGATTAAAAGTGCTGCCGGAAATATTTGTCGTTCCTTCATTAACAAGGTTTCCTGTCATTGAGATAGTGGAAACAGCCACAGTGCAACCCGTATTGATTGTGACGGTTGCTCCACCAGTTTTGTTAAAGGCAAGGGTTCCACCTAAGGTTCCACAAGTAACTGTGCTATTGTCGGAACTACTTGAGCCATCTAGGGTTACGGTGATACCGGAAAGGTTAAAAGTTCCACTTTGAGTTAAGTCTCCTTCGATCGTGATTGTTGTGCCAGAGTAGGTGATTACACCTGTTCCGGAGTTGTTAAGATCTCCTTCTCCGCCAGTAAGATTATCGAGATTGAATGTAGTACCACCATTGTTAATAGTTCCGTTGTTGATGATATTGCCGGTCATAGAAATTCCAGATCCTGGACTTGCGACAGTACAACCGCTACCGATAGTAATATCTCCGTCACCGGTTTTGTTAAATCCAATACTGCCACCGATCGTACCGGAACATGTAACAGTGGAGTCGTCTGAGGTTGTGCTACCGTCAAGTGAAATAGTTCCGCCGTTGTGAGTATATGTGCCGTCGTTAGTGAAGTTTTTGGCAACAGTCATGGTCACCGTAGCAGAGTTTTGGTAAGTCGCGCTGGTATTGATTAAGAAGTTGCCATTAACATCCACTGTTGGATCATTGGTGTCAGCGTTGACAGTTACAGAGTTGGTATCATCGCCAATTGTTAAATTGTTTGCAACCGTAATTGTTTGTGAGGCGCCTGATCCGAGAGTATAGGTTGCACTAGCTGCGCCCGGTTCAAAGGAGAGATTATAAAGACTGATCGTTCCTGATCCACCGAAAGTTGGAGTTGCAGAAGCTGCGGTTTTAGCACTAAATGTACCACTAGCGCTTTGGGTAATTGAACCGCTAATTGAGACATCTCCAGAGCCTGCAGTTGTTGAACCAACAGTAATATTGTTTGTGCCTAAGGCAAAAGTTCCGGAAGTGACGATTAGATCTCCATTTACGGTTATTGTTCCACCCGCGTTAAATGTTTCTGAAGCGTTCAATGTTAGATTGGTAAAAGCTAGTGTGGGGATAGTTGTATCGCCGGAGCCATTATTACCGGTAAAGCTAAAGGTTGAAGTATTACCTGTGAGTGTAGAAGAAGCGTTAACAGCTGTGGGCGTGCCGTCTGTGCCTGATAATGTCCAAGTACGATTTCCGGCATCTAAAACTGTTGGAGCAGAATCTCCACCTTCACCAAGAGTTAAGTCAGCACTAACATTGATTGCGCCCGTGCCCCCGGTTTGAGTGGTGATAGTGCGTGATGAGCCGGAGGAATTGGAGAAAGTAAGATTGGCGAAGTTCCAAGCAACAGAGCCACTGGTAGCTCCGAAGTTTTGTGCAGCAGCAACTCTTTGTTTGAATGTACTAGTACTGGTGTAGTTGATCGTACCAGAACCGGAAATAGCACCGTTGACAGTAGTTGTTACGGAGGTAGAACTAGCGAGTGTTCCAGTAACCACTAAGGCATTTGTAATCGTAGTTGATGAGGTTATTGTTGTGGTAAAGGTGTTGCTAACTGTGAGGTTGTATATGGTAATTGCTCCTGATCCACCTCCGATATTTCCGGTGCCATTCATAGTTACCGTTGGGCTACCTGAAGAATTAGCTACAGCTCCAGTTGAGGCAGTAATAATGTCGCCTCCGGCAATATTAGTGTCGGCGTTGATATTGAGTGTTGCCCCGGCGTCGACTTCGATGTCTCTGCCAATATCATTACCTGCTGTATCAAGTGTAGCTACAGCATTGTCGTCGAGATGGAAGTCTCCACCAGTGGTGTTCGTGTCGACTTGACCGCCTGGAGTGTAAGTTTTGCCGGTATAAACTAGAAGTTCTATTCCGCTATTAACTGTTAAGTTGGACGATGATACTGTGTAGGGAATATCGCCGTCATTACCATTGTCGTAGGTATCCATATCGGTATTATCAACGGCCGTGGAATCGTCAGATGTGACTGTAACTGTGTCAGTATAGACAATATTGCCGGTTGAGTTGCCGGCGCCATCATAACGGATTACGGTCGCGCCGTCGGTGGCGTCGCCATCGATCCAAACTACAATACCTTCTCCAGATGCTGGAGCTGATACTGTAGCGTCGGAAAATGCGCCAGTTGAATCATTGCAGAAGGTTGTGGTGGTTATTCCGTTACTACGAATTGCGACATTGTAAGTGGGGGTAGTGTGGTCGCAGAGCGCGGGAGCAGAAGCGGTTCCTGCGGTGTAGACATTACCAGAAACTGTCATTGGGTCGGCCGGAATATTAACACTTGGGTAGGTACAAGCGGAGGATAGACAGTCGGTTACACCTGAAGGGTTGTAAGTAAATACTGGGGTTAGTTGGTCATTATCGAATGCTCTGAAATAATAGGTTGTTGAGGCCGTCACATCTTCGGCTTTTAGTGGGTAATCGACTTCGAGTATGGCTGAGGCTGAATGGTCCATATTGGCACCAGCGGCTGCGTCTTTGTCAGAAGTATAAGTACCGTTTTGGGTAGTACCGGTCAAAGTGCTTGAAGAAACAGCAGTATTGTCTGAACAAGAACCGCAGGTTTCACCGCTTGTGGCGTATCGCCAAACGGCTGAGGTTTCTGAGGTGTCACCAACATCAGTCCAAGTACAGTTATCGGGGACGGTTGAGTTGGGAGTACATCCGGAAGTGTATTGAAGTTTTTTACGGGCATCGGTTTGCGCTACCGCACCTCTTTCGTAATATTGCATTCTCAGTCTAATAAACTCTTCTTTGGCAACATTGCCGGCAGTGTTTTCGTTGGCTACTCCGGAGGAAGGAGTGTTGGAGGTTTCGTCGTTATAGAATCTCCAGTTGCGTTGCCAAGGTGTGTAAATTTTCCAAGCGAAGTCATAACTAAAAGCTGAACCTTCACCACCGGTTGTTCCGTCTGGTCCTGTAGCGCCCGGACAGGCAACTCCGTACATTGAGCCGTTTGCTTCAATATCGGCTTGGGCGGTGCCACCAAAACTCGAACCTGTCCACAGTTGGGCATACAAGTCACAGTCAACATCAACGGTAAGCATCATAATGTCGTCTGTGTTTGGGTTGGGAAAAAGTCTGATGCCTAAAGAGTCATCTGAGGTTGTGATACCGGTTCTTGTCTTCGTACCATAGGAAGAGGTAGGTGTATAGGTCATGAAGTTGCCGTCGGTGGTAGTACCGGCGTCGTTGTAGACGACGAGTCCTAATCCTGAGGTGCCACCGGCTTGTTGGCGTTGGAATGTAGCAGAAGATTGTTTGGCGTTAAGTGTTTCAGTACCCGTATCAGGACAGGTTGTGGTGTTGACACCATTACTACATTCTGTCCACCCATCACTTGAGTTGTCTGCCCGCCAGACGGCGTGACTGTAGTCGTCTCCTGATGTTCCTGTTGAGACCATTATCCGGCTACTGGTCGGGTCACCGTTTGATTCTATCCAAAATCCTGCCGAAGCGTCTCCAAAAACTGTATTTTCGCCGCCCCAACCACTGCCGACTGTATATTTTTGATATTTAACATTGGTGTTGGCCGTGTCAAGATAACTAACGATAAAAATATTATTACTGCCAGATCCTTGCCAACTTCCGTCAAAACATTGGGCAACCGTACACCCTGTAAGATTACCTTCTAGAGCGGCATTGAGACAACTAAAAGAGCTGCCATCCCAATAGCATGCGAAGAGGTCGGAGTTAGTATCAGCGATAAGCACCATGATGCGATTAGATCTTTTATCGCCTAGTTTTTCACCATCACTGATGACTCTGATCCACTCGGGTGTTCCTCCGGTGCCGCCAGTGTGGAAGTCTACTTCGTTAGTGGCTGATGGTGAACCAGGGCTGGAGTCTGGTGACCATGATGATCCGTCCCAAAGCGCATAGTAGAACTTGTCGGCTACGCTGTCACCATAGACGACCATTGCTCGACCGGAAAGCGATTCGTATGCAATATCAAATGCTCTTTCACAGGTGCTTGTTGTTTGTGTGGTGTCACAATCTTGTGTTGCGGTGGTTCCGGGGTTATTCCATTGTGCGGTAAAGTCCCCGTTGACATCGCAGCCGGTTGTACAGGTTTCGACATATAGATCGCCATTGACTTTTAGCGAACCGATGATCATTTCTTCTCGTGTTGGTGATGTTTCTGCAACTGGCCAGAGAATAAAGCTTGTGCTACTGGCGGCGCCGTTAAATTCTGCTGCAAACGTTGAGGTTGAAGTAAATGTGCGTGCTCTTAGGACTCCGTTTGTTGCAGATGTGTCACCGAAGAATGCAGTACCGTTTGCTGTAACAGCGTCGGAGGCGATTTGCCACTGCCTTATTTCGCCAAAGTCACCGATTGTGGCGGGTCCGAGGAGGAAAAATTCTGGACTAATATCTGGAGCATCAAAGAAGTATGAAAGATTGATTGTTTGGTCATTACTTAGATTAGTGTTCCAAGTTAGTTTTTTATATTCACCTTCAATGGTTTCGGTATAAGTACCTTGGGATTTAGTAATAATAAAGTCTTTGGGTACTGTTTCGGTGATGGAGCCGGAGTAGTTTTGGTTAGCGGTAATTTTTAGACTAACTTTGTAGTTCGCTGGCGGGTAAATACGGGAGGGTCCAGTGCGTTCGATAATGAACGGAATATTTTCTCTGACTTCAAAATTATCAGTAATTGTTCTGGTGCCATTTCTGGTTTCGGCTGAATATTTGATGGAGTAGTTACCTGATTCGTTGCCAATTTGATACTGTGAAGAATAGTCGGGAATATCTGTAATATTATCCAGTCCACATTCGCCACTGGGATTAATTTGGTTATTTTTTGAGCTAAGTGTTGTAGTGTTTTTTGAGGGCGAGGTTATTTCAACGGTTAAGCTGGCATCACAAATAGTATGGCCTAAATCATCGACAACACCAAAGGATAGTTTAGCTAAATTATTGGCGGAATAAATAGTTTGATCGAAGTTAATTGCAAGTACTCCCCAAGTAAAGTCCTGTTTAATATTTTTAACTTGGCCGTTTTTTTCTATCTCGACATCAAGGGTATATTTTCCTGGAACAAAAGTGCCAGCAATGACAGGGTTGGTTGCAATACTGTATTCACCTGAACCTTGTTTAATTGTGGTACCGATGTTGTTGGCAATATTTCCGTCAGGTTTTAATATTTGTGCCTTAATATTATTAGTGGCTGGCAAGGCCTGAATTTCGTTGAGCTTGAGTTTGAATGATGGAGTTTCATTAATTCTAAAGGAGTTTTTTGGTAGTTCGACTACGGCTTTGGGATAAATTTCTGATTTGGGAAGCGATTTAAAAATAAGAAAGACGCTTACGATAATGATTAATCCAAAAATAAAAGCAAAAACGATTTTTGATTGGTCGGTAATTTTTTTAACTCTGTTTTGAGTTGGAATAAGTAGGTGAGTTTGAGGCTGGAGAGTATGATTTTTTCTCCGAAAAGGGTAGAGATTTGGCAGGATAGTTTTCACTATCTAATTGTATAGAAATTTGGGCACAAATTGAACAGCTAAACTAAGGCGCTATTATATATGGTTATTTACTAGGTTTTATTTGAGGCTAATTGAGTGTTTCCGCTGAACCAGTTGAAGTTTGTGGTGTTGGGGCTGGGTTTTGGATTGGTGGTGTTGGTTGTGATTTTTCTGATTCTGCTTGTTGTGATTGACTCTCGGCAAGCGCCTTTTCCCATTCTTTAGTCAGATCTTGTCTGCTTGGATTGTCAGATGGTAAGAGATTAAGAGCTGTTTCGAGTGCCGAGGCTCGTTTAGCAGCTGAGTCAGGTCTGTTTTTTAGAGCCTCTGCAAGGGCGATATAGCCTACTGGATAGTCGGGTTTTTTCTGAATTGCAATCTCAAAATTAGTAATTGCTGAATCGGTAATACCAAGAGTCAAAAAGGTTCTGCCAAGGTTAATGTAGAGAAGCGGGTTTTGTGGATCAAGTGCAATGGCTTGCTGTTGAGTTTTGAGTGCATGCTGTTCAGCATCTTTACCAATACCAATAAGTGATCGGTAAACTTGTGATAGTGATTCCCAGTTGCCGACATTAAGGTTAGCAGTGCCAGATTGGATATTGGTTTGATAGCCGGTAATGATTTTGCCTTGTTCAATAGCTTGGCTAATTAGCGATGTAATATCTTTTTCTTCTTGTTCCGAAAGAGGGGATTCAGTGCTATTTGGGTCGGCACTGGCTTGGGCATTTTGTAGTATCGATCTGGCAAGAGCCATGTATGTGAGGACTAGTTGTTTGCGATATACGCTTTCTGCGCCATTTTCATTAATTGCTGCAATTTGTTCTTTGAGAGCCTCAACTCCATTGCTTTTTGTTGTGGCAAGTGCACTTTTTTGAAAGTGAGTTTCAGCTTGGAATGTGTCTCTAAAAAACACAAAAAGAAAAATTGAACCGATTATTGAAGGGATAAGTAACAGAACGGGGATGACCATTGATAGCTCTTCTTTGACTTTTTTGGGTTGGTTTTTGGTTTTTTTGAGGCTTAATTCTGATTTTGGTGAGCTTGAATTATTAATTGCTCCGAGTAACCCAAAGAAAATTAGTGAAACGCTTGCTGTATAAATATTGCCAAGGCTAGCAATTAGTAGGATAAAAACGGTTAAAGAAATGTACTTGTAAACTAGTTTGTCTTCGGAGTTAATTTTTAGATTTTTTATTGTTTTGGTGAGAATAATTAGGGCGATTAGTACGAAAGAGGCAATACCAAGTATTCCAGTACCGGCCAGAATCATGAGTACTTCTGAGTTGGGTTGATCAAAACGAAGATTCCAAAATTGCGTTTGGTTTATTGCTTGTGGTTTGAGTTGAGTGTAGGCATAAGCAAAAGTACCCTGACCAGAGCCAACTAGTGCACGGTTTTGGTTACGAATAACACCAACACTGACAGAATAGCTGTCTGACTGGGGAAGTGTGACTTCTTTAGGGAATTCTATATTGGAATTGGTTTGTTTTTCAGAAGTTTTAATTAGTTTGCCGTATGTTGAAGTGTTGAGATTGGGGATGTAAGCAAATAGCGTTAAAAATAACCAGACAAAGGCAACTAAAGCTAGTGTAAATGATTTTTTGACTGCTAGTTCTTTTCTGCTAGTGAGTGCTAAAAGTACGAAAATTACAATTAAACTAATCCATCCGTTTAATGAATTGATTAGAGAAAAACACCATAAAATTGGTAGTAGTGATACTGGGAAAACGAATGACAAGAATGATTTGCTTGCTGTGTATTTTTTGATGGAGAGGTAAATACCAAGCGGAATAGACAAGGTTAAAATTACACCGAGATTGTTAATGCTTGTTGCTGGTGTCCAAGACCTGGTTTGACTAAAACTCATTGGTAAAAATAAGCCAAAATAGCTCATTAACCCGATTATGGATAATATGACTGAGGAGATATAAATTGATAATACCGTGTATTTAGTGCTTCTTTTCGTCAAATTATTAGCAGCGACAAAATAGATAATAACGACAGCGAGTAAAAAAATTAATGAGTGATTAAATCTTGGATACCAACCGAATATTGAAACATAACGATCAACAGAAAATGATGCGGCTAATATATTTGTGAAAGCAAAAATAATAACTGCAATGTCGATAATGGATGTTCTTATTTTGAATTTTCCCAGTAGGGCTGATTTAGTAAACCAGAGTATTAGTAGGGTGCTTGCTGATAATGAGATGATTAATACTTTGTTAAATTCGTAAAACTCACTAGTAAGAGGAATAAAGAAAAGCGGAACTAGTCCAAATAAAATATTTAGCCAAATAATTATGGTTTTTCCAATGAAATTTGCAAGGTCGTTTCTCATGAATTTCGTTATGGCAAATGTAAAGCTTATGTTAGTGCTTGTCAAGCAAAAATAGATTCGGTTTTTTGTGAAAAGAGCATTATTGGTGTAGTTTCACAGGGAATGTAAAACAATTTGTGTGTAAAAGTATTATTAATTTTTAGTGATCAAGTAAAAAGTTTAAAAGTTAATGACTTCTATACTAATTAATTTGAATAAAACAAATATTGATAAATTAAAAAAATATTGTGAGTTTAGCCTGTTGTAACAGCGTAAATCTTTTGAATGATTTTTTTATCACTTGATAAAAAAGACCGCTAATGATTGATTGTCGTTAAGATCAAAAATATTGTCTTTATGCTTTTCACTCCAAAATTAGAGTCATTTTCTCTTTTTTTTAATACAAAAAACAAGAAGATTAATCAAATTTTTTAAACTTATAATTTTAGTCATTATTGTACTGGGTAGAGCGTAATTATCAATTAAATAAGTTTAGTGATATTAAAGCTGACTTTTTTGTTGATTGATTTGTAAAATTAATTAGTTTTTTTGATAATTATTGAATAATTATGGTTTTGAGTAAAAAAGTTATACAGATTTTAAAGCTATTTTAAATTTTTTTAAAAAAAAAGAAAAAAATTTTTTTTAACATTATTTATATTTATTTTTTTGCGAATTTAATTAGAAAAGTAATTGTTTTTACGGCTGTTTATCACATTAATAATATTAACTTATAATACGAATATTCGTAATTTATTGTTTGAGGGAGATATGTTAGAATTTCGGAAATATTTTTTATGATTTTAACTAAATCAGATATTAAAAAAATTAACGATTTTTGGGAAAAAGAAAATGTATATTTTTCTGATGTAAATTCCAACAAAAAAAAGTTTTATATGTTGGACATGTTTCCATATCCATCAGGTGACGGTTTACATGTGGGTCATGTTAAGGGTTATGTTGGGACGGATATTTATTCCCGTTATATGAGGATGAAAGATTATGAAGTTTTACATCCAATGGGATGGGATGCCTTTGGTTTGCCCGCAGAAAATTATGCCATTAAAACAGGTATTAACCCAAAAATAACAACTAAAGAAAATATCAAAAATTTCAAGGAACAGTTTAATTTGATTGGTCAGTCGTTTGATTGGTCTAAGGAAATAAATACAACAGATCCAAAGTATTATCACTGGACCCAGTGGATATTTTTACAACTATATAAGAAGGGCTTAGCATATGAGGATTTAACCGAAATAAATTGGTGTCCTAAAGATAAAACTGGTTTAGCAAATGAAGAGGTGGTAAATGGAAAATGTGATAGATGTGGCGAGTTGGTAGAAAAAAGGGAATTAAAACAGTGGATATTAAAAATAACAGAATATGCTGACAAACTTCTAAACGATTTGGAACTTTTGGATTGGCCTGAATCGATTAAAACAATGCAGAAGAATTGGATCGGTAAAAGTGATGGATTTGAAGTAGTGTTTGATATATTAAATACTAATAATAGTATAAAAGTATATACTACTCGTTTAGACACAATATTTGGTGTTAAGGCGATAGTAATCGCTCCTGACCATGAGTTTTCACGCAAAATTATTAGTGAAAATAAGGATTTAAAGGTTGTTAAAGATATCAAAAGATTTCAGATGCAAAAAAACGATTTTAAGGCTGAAAAAGAAGGTGTTTTCACTAATTATTATTGTGAAAACATTGTAAATAAGGAAAAAATTCCAGTTTTTGTTTCGAATTATGTTGTATCGGGCTATGGTACAGGGGCAGTGATGGTTGTGCCAGCACACGACGAGAGAGATTTTGAATTTGCAAAAAAAATCAATCTAGAAATTACCAGGGTTATTCAAGGTGGTGATGATTTGCCATATCTTGATTATGGTCTTTTAATAAATTCTGGAAAATACTCAAATCAGCACTCTCATGAAGCGATTGAAAGTATTTTTAATGATTACAAAAAGGCTAACAGAATAACCAAAAAGGTTAATTACAAACTAAGAGATTGGATTTTTTCTCGACAAAGATATTGGGGGGAGCCAATACCTTTGGTGCATTGTAAAAAATGTGGTGTTGTGCCTGTTGATGAAGATCAATTGCCGTTACTTTTACCTGAAACTGATGATTTTTTGCCGACTGATAATGGTAAATCACCATTATCTAAACTAAATGATTGGAAAAGAACCAAATGCCCAAAATGTGGTGGTGACGCTGAAAGGGAAACACATACAATGCCACAATGGGCTGGTTCTTGTTGGTATTATCTTAGATATTTAAACCCAGATTATGATAAAGGTCCGTTTGAAAAAGAAGTAGCTGATAAATGGTTGCCTGTTGATTTCTATGTTGGAGGTGCAGAACATGCTGTATTGCACTTACTTTATGCAAGATTTTGGCACAAGTTTATGTACGACTTGGGGCTACTTTCAACGAAAGAACCATTTTTTAAATTGAGA
Organism: uncultured Gammaproteobacteria bacterium; assembly: GCA_964426075.1. Classification (GTDB taxonomy): domain Bacteria; phylum Patescibacteriota; class Microgenomatia; order CAYQLK01; family CAYQLK01; genus CAYQLK01. The sequence continues at coordinate 36,037 of CAYROP010000006.1, forward strand.
AATGTAGGTATGGTCTTGGGGCCAAATGGTGTGAAGATGAGTAAATCTAAAGGTAATGTGATTAATCCTAATGAGTATGTTGAGGCTTATGGTCCTGATACGGTTAGGGTTTATGAAATGTTTATGGGACCGTTTGAAAGTGAGGGTATTTGGAGTCCAGAAAGCGTGGAGGGTGTTAATCGGTTTATTAAGAAGGTCAAGAAGTTTTTTGAAAGTATTACCTGGCAAGAGGAAACCGACAATGAGACATTGTCGAGACTAGCGATTTTAACAGGCGTTGTTGAGAGAGGAATTGAGACAATGAGCTTTAATACTGTTGTATCAGCTTATATGGAGTTTTTTAATTACTTATCAGATGGTAATGCCAGATTGACAAAAGGTGATGGTGAAAGCTTGATTAAGGTTTTGAGTCCATATATGCCGTTTTTAACTGAAAAAATATGGCTTGACTTAGGAAACAAGTCGTCAGTTCACAAAACTAGCTGGCCTGTTTTTGATGAGGATCTCAAGAAATTAAAGTCGGTTGTGATTCCTGTTCAGGTAAATGGAAAAAGAAGATTTGAAGTTCAAGTTGAGTCCGGATTAGATCAGAGTGCGACTGAGAGCATTGTTAAACAGACAGAGGAATATCGAAGATACCAGCTTGATAAGGCAACTAAAATAATTTTTGTGTCAGACAAAATTATTAACTATATCGTAAAGATTAATTAGTTCGGATAAAAAAGTGGATAGAGATAATTTGTGGTTAAAAACTAGACTAGAGCATTTATGGGCAAGATATTTTCCTGATTTGGAAAAATCGAATACTGTGATGGTTACATTTGGTAGGTATGCTAAGTTTCGTTTTGCATCGATTAAATACCAACAAAAATCTATTTTTGCTAAAGGTGTAACTGTAATTACGGTAAGTTCGATGTTTAAGAGCCGTGAGGTTCCGGAGGAGGTAGTGCTTTATTCACTAGCTCACGAGCTTGCGCATTATGCTCACGGGTTTTCGTCCTCCAAAAGCAAAAAACATAAACATCCACATAAGGGTGGCGTGGTTGATAGAGAGATTGAATCCCGCGGTTTAGGTATTTTGGTCAAATCGTATAAAGATTGGCTTAAAGAATATCGCCAAATGATTCGGGAGGGACGGGAAGTTTAGTGTTTAGTGGTTTGATTTTTGAACTTAACTCGATTAGTCTAGTTTTTTAGATAATCAAGTCGAACTAAAAAACTGCCTGTTAATAAAAATGGGCAAATTTTGGTTGGTGGTACTAATTCTGATATTGGTGGCAATGTTTAGATCAACCGTATTGGTCGAACAAAAGTACGGTGTTGGTGATTTGACGATAAACAATGAGTTGAAGGTAAATAGTTATCCAGAATTTTCAAAAAATGTTCAGTATTTTGATACTGATTTTGGAAGACTGGTAACTGAAAGGTGGCCAAAATACGAAAAGGGTGAGGCTTTGCTTGTTAAAGGAAACTATTTAATAGAAAAGGACGCTATTTGGTTTCCTGAGGTTAGGTCTGTAGCTAAACCAACAGGAATTCAGAGACTCCTTAATTCAATAAGAAGTGGAATTACAGAGAAAATTAATCATTATTTTGATCATAAATCAGCGGAATTGATTCTGGGAATGTTGATTGGTCAGAATGATTTGACGCCTGATTTATCAGAACAGCTTAAGCGTTCTGGAGTAATACATATTGTTGTAGTTTCAGGACAGAATTTGACAATGCTTTTTGCATTTCTTGCGGTTTGGGGTAAGTTCACAAAAAGAAAAATTTTCTTGACAATTTCAGTTTTAATTTTAAGTATTTATGTGTTTTTGGTTGGGATGGATCCCCCAGTAGTCAGGGCATACTTGATGATCCTGGTGGTTATTCTGTCAGAATTATTGGGTAGAAAATATTCGAGTATTCAGGCTCTGGTTTTGACGGCAGCAGTGATGGTGGCATACGACCCCATATATATTGGAGAGGTTTCGTTCAGGTTGTCGTTCCTTGCTTCCTTAGGGGTTTTGGTTGGCATAAAAGTAACAACTCTATTAAATATGCACCAAAAAGGCGTTTTTAAGTATTTAGTGGAGGTTTATATCACAAGTTTTTTTGCCTGGCTTATGACTGCGCCGGTAATAATTATAAGTTTTGGATCGTTAAGTGTGGTTGCACCGATAGTTAATCTTTTGGTGCTATGGTTGGTACCAGTAATTATGGTGGGTGGTGTGGTGTTTGTTCTGATACCTGATTTTTTGGCAAGTTTTGTTAGTTATTTTTTACAGATTTTATTAAACGGTTTTTTGGA
>CAYROP010000007.1:0-6135 GCA_964426075.1 uncultured Gammaproteobacteria bacterium
AAATTACGGGAAAATTTTTTGAGGCTCTGAGAGCGCGGGAGCATTATTTATGATTAATTACTCTGACTGTTAATGATTTGCGGCCTTTTCTTCTGCGCGCAGAAAGTACTGCCCGACCAGCTCTAGTTAGTGATCTCTTAAAGAAGCCGTGTTTGCGGGCTCTTTTTTTCTTTTTTGGTTGATATGTTCTTTTTGTTGCCATAATTTGCGTGGGGAATTATATGTCTAATGATTGAGCAAATGCAAGCGCAAAAAATGCTTTTTCCACAATTAGATAAATGCTTGACGATATGTGGATAAATGCAATATAGTCATAGAACCTTTTCGGGCAGAAAATGACTGTTTGCCCAGTCTTACCCTAAAAAGAAAACACCTCCAAAACAAACCTAATATTGACTTAAATTTAGTCAAAAAAATAAACACGACCTATGGAAGTTGATTCGAAAAAACTTTGGAGTGAAGTATTAAAGGATATAAAGTCTGATCTTTCGCCTGCTAATTTTCGAACATGGTTTAGTGCAACTAAATTAGAAAATATACAGGAAAACGAAAAAGTCTCGTTTAGGGTGGTCGTTTTAAATAATTTTGTTCGAGAACAAATTCAAGCTAGATATCTTGATCAAATAAAGGAAAAAATAGGTAAAAAATTTGGGGAGAGTGAATTTGACCTATCTGTGGAAGTGGGAACTGTTGAGGTTGTAAATGTAGTGGAAGCTCCAAAAATAAGTGAGGTTTTTAAAGAACAGACGAGCACAAGTGAAATAAAGGTGGGGTGGAGTAGTGTTAATAATCTTAATCCAAATTTTACATTTGAAAAGTTTGTGGTTGGGAATTCTAATAATTTAGCATTTGCTGCGGCTCAAGCTGTATCTCAGAGTCCTGGAAGTGTTTATAACCCGTTTTTTATATATGGAGGGGTTGGGGTTGGAAAAACACATCTAATGCAGGCTGTAGCTAACGCAGTAATTGAAAGAGACTCGAGTGTGAGAGTTATTTATACAACCTGTGAAAAATTTACGAATGAGTTTATTGAGTCGATATCTTCAAAAAATTCTAAAAACTTTAGGGAAAAATTCCGTAGAAACGACATATTAATGATTGACGATATTCAATTTTTGAGCGGAAAAGAATCAACACAAGAAGAGTTTTTTCACACATTTAATGAATTATATGGGGGTGGAAAACAGATAATTATGACCTCTGATCGACACCCTTCGTCTTTGGGGAAAATTGAAGATAGACTTGTTTCACGTTTTTTAGGCGGACTTACAGTTGATATTGGTAATCCTGATTTTGAAATGCGTGTTGCAATTATTAACCAAAAGATAAAAGCAAAGGGTTTGAATTTGGCTCCTGAAATTGTGGATATCATTGCGTCAAAAGTGGATAAAAACACAAGGGAATTAGAAGGGGTGTTGACAGGTATTATTTCTTTAGCTTCGCTACGAGGCCAGTCAATAGATGTGGATATCGTTAAAAAATTCTTTGGTATACAAAGCGAAACAAAAAGAACTAAACCAATTACCCCAAGGAGGGTAATTTCGGTCGTGGGGAACAAAACTAAAGTTTCTACGGGCGATATTTTAGGGAAAAACAGACAAAAAGAATTGGTTACAGCTAGACAAATAGTAATGTATTTACTTCGAGAAGAGTATAAATTTTCGTTGGTTTCAATTGGTGATTCGTTGGGTGGAAGGGATCACACAACTGTAATGCACGGTGTCGAAAAAATAAAAACCGATATTAAGTCTGATATCTCTCTAAGAGAGTTAGTGTTAGAAATAAATAACTCCTTATAAAAGTTTTGCACAACAACTAATGTTTTATCCACAATCTTATCCACAAATTACGAATATTTTTACAGACAAAATAAACCCAAAAATAAGCATACTTTTATGGGTTATAATATAAAAATTGCTTATTCTAATAACAAAATGTTAATTTTCGACAGTATTTTTGAAGCTAAACTCGGCGTGGAATTACACATATCTACAGAGTATATTACTGTGATTACTTGTTTTAAATTAAAAAATAAATAAGAGATATGACTCAAACAAAAATTGGTTTTTCAGTTAAACAAGAAGAGTTTAATCAAGCCTTACAGCTTGTATTGAGGGCTATTAGTTCAAAAATTACATTACCAATTCTTAGTAATTTTTTAATTGAGGTAGAGACAAATAAAATAATTGTTTCATCTACGAATTTGGATGTGGCTATATCTGTTAATCTAGTGGCAACAAATACTGAACTAGGAAAAATCGCAGTTCCAGGAAAAATTCTCAATGATTTGGTTTCGACACTAAACCCTGGAGAGTTAAGATTGGAAGTTATTGATGGTGTGGGGTCGTTATCTTCAGGTAAGTTTGCGGCCAAAATAAACACCGCACCGGTTGAAGATTATCCAGTTATACCTTCAGAGTCCGGAAAAGCTAGGGTTAGTATTCCTGCAAAAATATTATCGACAGCAATTAATAGAGTTGAATTTGCAGCAGCAATTGATGAATCTCGTCCCATCCTAGCTGGAGTTTTGTTTGATTTGTCTGAAAAGGGTTTGGAGTTGGTGGCAACTGATGGTTATAGACTTTCGCACGCTAGATTTGAAAGAGAATTTGTATCACCAATAAAAATAGTTATTCCAGCAAAAACATTACAAGAAGTTTCAAAAATCGCTTCGGTTGGTGATGAAATTGGGATTTGGTTGTCAGAGAATGATAAACAGGTTGTTTTTCGTACTGGTAATGTGAAAATAGTTTCGAGGATTATTGAAGGCGAGTATCCAAATTGGAGAAAAATCGTTCCCGATAGTTTTAATACAAAGATGTTGATCGCAAAGGATGAGTTTGCAAGAGCACTAACTCAAGCTGCGGTTTTTGCGAAAGAATCCGGAAATGTTGTCAAATTAAGTTTAGGTGAAGGATTAGGTTTGGTAGTATCTTCTGTTTCTAGAGAACTTGGGGAGGAAAAAAATGAAATTGATGGTGAAATGACAGGACCCTCAGGGGAGATAGCATTTAATTGGAGATATTTGAATGATTTTTTAGGGGTGTGTGAGTCAGAGAAATTTTATTTGGAAATGCTTGAGAGTTTAAAACCAGGTAAGTTTACTCTTGAAAAGAACGAGTCAGGGGTTGAGTTTATGCATATTATTATGCCTGTGAGATTACAGGAGTAAAAACCTGATTCGTTTTTAGCTTATTTAAAGCTTTATGGCAGGATTTGAAAAGGTTGATAGCCTAATTAGACAATTTAAGTTTAATAGCGTCGAAAAACGGGCCTTAGGGGCCCTACAAGTAGTTTCTAAATGCCAAATAGTTGTAGATAAATGGGTTGCTAATAAATATAAAGGAAAATTTAAAATCCAAGTTGTTTTGTATAAAGATAAAATATTAATAGTGGGAGTGGATAATGGTACGTATGCTGTTCTAGTAAGAAAGGATATTAAAGGACTAAAGACCCAAATAAATAGAGTATTAGGAGTTGGTTTGGTTAAGGAAATTAAAGTTAGGGTTGTATAAATTGGAACTAATTAACCACAGCTTCTACTGTGAGTTGGATTAGGTACGATTGTCCGTCATTAGATAAAGCGTTACCTGTAAAGACATAAAATGGATAAATAGTTTCAGGATTTTTCGTGGTGGGGTGAAAATAAGCAATTTCTAGTGAATCAATTGATATTGATTTGTAATTCGTAATGTAATAGGCTTCTTCATCAGATTTAGTACCCGAGATTTTTTTGATTTGAGTAATTGTAGATTGGTTGTTTAATAGCTTGTTCACAGCTTGTTGTGGGGTTATAAAGGCAACCTCTGCCTTGGATTGGTAATTGGGGTTGACTAGGGCAAAGCTGGTGATATTTCCAGAAATATCTAGGGAGATTGTGCCGACCGAAAGGTTGGGAGTACGGTCGGTTGATACAGGGATATCGTTGATTTTATTAAGAATATAAAAAGTGATCGTGTCAGCAGAATCATAGTTTGTAATTGGTTGGTCGTTTAGGTTGGTTGATAAGTAAAATTCCGGTAAAGACAGAATATGGTTTGGGTTTTGAGAAAGCGTATTTAAAGCTGTTTTTGCTGTATTTGTAATAGTTTCGATTGGTAGTTTTTGAGTGGAGGTTGTTTGAGGACTTCTGTAAATTATTGTTAAATCGTCGATTGTGAGTGTACGGTTTTGATCAACATAGACCCTTCTAGTTCCAAGATCAGTTATAAGGTCTCTGAAATTTTGTGTGTCAAATTTAAAAAAAGTAGATATTTTATTGAAATCTTGAGGGGTTTTTGTGATGCTTGCGTTATATATGGTTTCAGGTGAATTAAAGGCCGAAATTGTTTCACTGATTTGATATTTTTGTGGTTTGTTAGTAAACGGATCGTTGTCGGGTTGGGAGTTTTTGGGAACGGATGTTTCGCTTGTAATAGGCACTGGGACCTCTTTTTTGGATGGATTAAGGAGTAGATACATAAATATAAACAGCAGGACAAATCCCGCAAAGAAGAAAAAAATCCAGTATTTACCTAATTTGGTTTTAAGATCTGTAAGTGTCATTTTTTAGTTTACTCTTGCACAACTTCCTGAACAGGCACGAACATCGACAGGTATATATGGCGGTTCCATTCGAAGCCCGCGAAATTCATAGTGCAAGTGGGTGCCACGAATATCTGGAGGAAGAATATATCCAGTATATCCCTCGTAACCAATTACCTGACCTTTGGTTACGACCGCACCCACCTCGATTCCGCTTCCAAACGCATCTAAGTGGCCATAGATAGCTTGGAATGCCACACCGTTGCAGGTACCACTTAGAATAACCGTTAGTCCAGTTCTTCCTGTAATTGGATGACTCGCATTAGGATCAGAATATTTGTATTGTACAATTCCATTAAAACTAGCAAGGAGGCTGTCGGTGTAGTAAGTGGCAATATCAACAGCTTCGAGTGATTGGTGTGAAATATTAGCACCTGGGCCTTGCGTGACATTGCCCGATCCGGCAACTGGCCAGCCAGAAGGACAGTCTCCAGTTGGAGTACCAATAAAAACGCTAGACAGGTCGTTAGCTGTGGAAGACACTGAATTACTAAACCCTCCACCAGGTAGTGGTTCGGGGGTTATTTGCGGATCGAAGGATTTGAAATTAATAGAAAATTTATTGCTAATACTGGAATCTTCAAAGATGATTTCGTTAGGTATATTCAAATTATAGTTGATATTCGTGGTTTGGTTGGGGTTTAGTGAAGTTGGACAGGTTATTGTTGGTGGAGTTAGGGTGCGGACTGAACCGTTTTTGGTGGTGTGAGTGATTGTGTCTGAGCAGGCTATATCGTAAACAGGCTGATTACCTGCGGTAATACTTACAGAATATGTGATTGTTTGAGGAAGGTCAGAGTTTTCTAAATTAATAGTTTTGGCTGGCCCTAATGATTTATTGGTGGCGCTTACTAATTTCTGGATTTGAATATAAGTGTTTCCTGACTCTCCTTCGGTCGCGTCGCCTGGTAAGACAATTTGTTCCGGAAGGCTTGGATTAGTAAAAAGAGCTGAGGATACAGTGTTGTAACTTAAAACAGAAAAGGCTGTTACTCCTCCAACGGTTGCGGTTGGAATGAGAACGGCAGGGTTGGTAGCGATTGAAACTGCAGCACTTGCACCACTGCTAAATAGACCGCCAAGACTAGATAATCCTCCACCAATTAAACCAACCGTTCCGCTAGCTGCTCCACCTAGAAATGAGGCTGTTGCGCTAAGAGCACCCCAAGCTGAGGCTACCCAGCCAATTGGTGCTGTAACTGCACCCCATAATTTTGGAAGGTTAAGAAGAATATTATCGACAAATGCGGCGTAAGGAGGGAAGTGGCTGTATAACCAGACAGAGGCTGTTCCTCCTAAAAATCCACCAATTAAGGCACCAATTGGTCCACCGAGAGCAAATCCGATTGCGGCTCCGATTGCAAAACCGATTACAAACGCAGCAATTTGAGTTAGTAACCAAAGAAAAAATAAGTAGGCTAAAAATGCTAAAGTGCCTAAGATATATGCGATTTGTTTTTTGTATTTGGCTGCTAGCATTAATCCCGCTTGGACAAGTAGCGATACTCCTCCGGTTCCGGCACCAATTGCTGCAGAAATTCCAACTTTGGC